>JAGWIE010000102.1 GCA_028866445.1 Rhodospirillales bacterium
CGAGGGCCTGCTCACCCGCCACCGGGACAAGCAGGATGAACGCGTAGTGCGGGTGAAGCTGACCCAGCCCGGCGATAAGCTGCGCAACCGCGCGGCCAAAATCCCCGCCTGCATCCTGGGCGCCTCCGGCATGAGCCTGGACGAGCTGGGGAAATTACGTGACCAGATCACGCAACTCACCAAACGGCTGGAAAAAGCCGTTTAACGCCCGATCAGCTTTCGGCTCCTAGTGCCATCTGCGCCAACCGTAAGCATAGCCAAATATAGACCAGACTGCTCGCACCATGAAGCCAACTGCTTGCCTGGAAGAGTGGTGCAAGCACAACCAACACTATGAGCACAATATCCGAGGCAGATAATAGTTCCAGGCACAACACCGGATAGAGTGCCACAGTCATGACAGGCGTATCGTAAAAATATGCGTGTGGCGTCACGGCAAAACTGCCCGCCAGCAGACTACAGATCGCTAACTCCCGGTTACCAAGCAGAAAAACCCGCAAGCAGACAGTGCCGATCACGAGCAACCCGATAAGTTGAACAGCCTGGATGGCCAGCGGGGGAAGCTGAAAACTTCCCGCCAGCGCGGCCAAAGTCGTCATCTTGGGGGACAGATGAAAGGCGTTCTGCGCGCTTAAGACTTGGTAATGGTGTAAAGCCCGCAGCCAAACCGGCCAGATCTCAACGCCATATGCCAGGCAAGAGGCACCAGCCAGCACCACCGCTACAAAAAATGCAACAAACGCCGCGCGCCAAGCGCGGGTGCCAATAACCGCGAACGGTAGCAAAACGCACAATTGTGGTTTGAGTGCCAGCAGGCCAAATAATCCGCCTGTTGCCAAAGCGTTGCGCTGCATCAACCGTAGCCCGCTCAATAAGGCGGCACTGGTGAAATAGCCCGTTTCCCCGGTCAGAAGATTATTGAAACTGGCGGGGGCCAAAAAAGCCAGGGCAACCATATAGCCTCGCCAGAACTTCATGGCGGGCAGGCAGCGCCAGACACTCCATCCAAACAGAACCATGCCCGCCGTGCTCCATAACAGGCGCGCAACCAAATAATTCAGCGTGCCTAACGGCCAGAGCAGAAACAAAAAGGGCGGTGGATAGGGAAACGGAAAAAAGCCCAGAAATCCCGGCGCTAGCTCGCGTTGGTAAAGGTTCAGGATGACCGGTTGATAAATCTCCACCGTCGGCCGGGCGTGAATGAAATGCCCAAAGGACCACAGGCCGAAAAAATCCTGAAAATAGAGGCCCTCACCTCTTACGATGGAACGAAATTGCAAAAAATCGAGTGCCAGAAGAACGGCCAGGGCAAGCAAGGCAAGGCGCTGCCGACCCCGCGCTATATTCATCGCCTGACCAGCGACCAATAAAACGGCGTGCGCCCGGCGGCGATGGCCTTGGCCTCATAACGCGTATGGGGCCAGTCCTCGGGGTGAATCTCCGTGCGGTTGACGGTGAAGAAATCCTGGGCTGCCAGAACCTCGTTGGTCCAGTCCTGATATGTCGGATCGTCTGAGGCGATGCGCCATTCCCCGCCAGGCCGCAAGGCCCGCGCCACTTCTGGCACAATCTCCGGGTGCACGAAGCGCCGTTTGGCGTGCCGGGCTTTCGGCCAGGGGTCCGGGAACATCAGGAACAGTTTCGACAATGCGCCATCGGCGAAGCCACGCAGCAAAGGCCGGGCATCATCCGTATAAAGCCGCAAATTGGGCAGGGGCTTTGGCTCGTTCACCCCATCCGGCGCAATGCGCGAGAGCAGCGAGCAGATGCCGTTATCAAACACCTCCGCCGCGATATAGCCGATATCGGGGTTTTGCGTGGCCAGTTCATAGGCGTGCTCGCCGCCGCCAAATCCCACCTCCAGCCAGATTTCGCGCGGCTGGATGGTGAAATTCGTTCCGGGCCAGGCAGTGCGGGGCAGAAATTCCTCCAGCAGCCATTCCTGGCGGGGGCGCAGCTTTTTGCCACGGGAGCGGCCATAAAGCCGGTCAGGGGGTGGTTTCAGAGTGGTCATGTGGTGGCTCTTTGCCCGCGCACGAGCGCCACGCCAAGCCCCGCCACCGCCATGCCCACCCAGGCCAGCAGCGGCATCGCCTCACCCAACAGTCCCCAGGCCATCAACCCGGAAATTGGCGGCACCAGATAGAACAGCGCCGAAACCTGCGAGGCGCGACCAAAGCGCAACATGGCGATGTAAAGCGAGATGGCCACCAGCGAATTGGCGATGACGAGATAGCTCATCGTCACCAAGAATCTCGCCGTTACATCCACATGAAAATGCAGCAGTGCAATGGGCAAAGTTGTTGCCAACCCCACGGCATATTGTACCATGTTGGACGTTACAGGGTGCATCCCGGTGCTGAAACGTTTCTCATAAAGCGTCGCTCCCGCCATGCCGAGCAGCGCGCCAAACGAAAACAGCACACCCAGCGGCGAAATATGCCCGGTCTCGCCATAGCCGAGAATCGTTACCACCGCGCCGCAGAAGCCAAGCCCCAGCCCCGCCCAACCTTTTATGCCAATGCGCTCGCGCACCAGCACAGGTGCCAGCACGCCCACCAGCAACGGCTGCAATGAGACCACCAGCGCCACCACGCCCGCCGAAGTGTCCAGCGAAAACGCCGCATAGCACATGCCAAAGTAAACGGTCTGGATGCAGAACCCCACCACCGCCACATGCAGCCAGGCGATCCGCTGCCGGGGCAAAGGCGGGCGCAGCCAGATGGCGAAAGGAATGAGCACCAGAAGCGCCAACGCAAAACGCAACGCCAGGAAGGTGAAAGGAGCGGCGTATTGGATGCCGATTTTGGAAACCGGAAACCCTGCTGACCAGAACAGCAAAAACAGCACCGGCGCCGCGCGAAGCCATGGTGGTGGAGAAGCTGGAGAAATATCCTCGGCGCGGGTTTGCATCATGCCACCAGAATAGAATCCGGCCTGGGACGGACTGCCCAGGCCGTTTCAGGAAGCTCCTGATTTAGCGGTTGAAAGCGCTTTTCAGCGCGGGCACCAGATCGGTTTTCTCCCACGTGAAGGTGCCCAGCTCCTCATCCGGCGTGCGGCCGAAATGGCCGAAGGCTGAGGTCGGCACATAGATCGGGCGGTTGAGCTGCAAATGCTCGCGAATGCCGCGCGGGGTGAGGTTCACGAGGTCGCGCAGCGTCTTCGCCACCTTGTCCTCGTCCACATCCTTGCCGGTGCCGTGCAAATCCACATAAAGCGACAGCGGCTGGCTCACGCCGATGGCGTAAGAAAGCTGCAAGGTGCAGCGTTCCGCCAGGCCCGCGGCCACCACGTTCTTGGCCAGATAGCGAGACACATAGGCAGCGGAACGGTCCACCTTCGTAGGGTCCTTACCCGAGAACGCGCCGCCGCCATGCGGGGCGGCACCGCCATAGGTGTCCACAATGATCTTGCGCCCGGTCAGGCCGCAATCGCCATCCGGCCCGCCAATCTCGAAAATACCGGTCGGGTTGACGTAGAATTCGTCATCTTTCGGCATCCAGCCTTCCGGCAAGGCGGCTTTTACGATCGGGCGCAGCATCTCCTTCACCTTGTCCGGCGTGTAGCCCGGCTCGTGCTGAATGGAGACGACAACGGAGGTGGCACCGACGGGCTTGCCGTCAATATATTTCAGCGTCACCTGGCTCTTGGCGTCCGGCAGCAGGCCTTTCACCTGGCTGTCCGCGGCGCGGCGCAGCTCGGAAATGCGGCGCAGGATGAGGTGGGAATAATGGATCGGGGCGGGCATCAGCGCCGGGGTTTCCGTGCTGGCATAGCCGAACATGATACCCTGGTCGCCAGCGCCTTCATCCTTGTTCCCTGCCGCATCCACGCCCTGGGCAATATGGGCGGACTGCGCGTGCAGATGCACGGACACTTCAGCATTCTTCCAGGAGAAGCCTTCCTGGTCGTAGCCGATATCATGCACCGCGAGCCGCGCCAGATGCGCCAGATATTCCTTGGTGATCGCCTCCGGCCCGCGCACTTCGCCCGCCAAAACGATGCGGTTGGTGGTTACCAGCGTTTCGCAAGCCACGCGCGCATAAGGGTCAGCCGCCAGATAGGCATCGACAACGGTGTCGGAAATCCGGTCCGCCACCTTGTCCGGATGACCCTCGGAGACGGACTCAGAGGTAAACAGAAACTCACCGCGATCGCGCATATAAACCCCCTAGACTTTAGGCCGGGTTCGGATGGCGTATTAGGGGTCTGAGGTCAATATCCGCAGCCTCACTGCACCTATAACTTCAAAAAATCTCTCATGGCATATAGCGCTGCCGGTTGCGCATGAAGCCAAAGTGCCGCGCGCACAGCACCGGAGGCGAATACCCGCCGGTCGAACGCATGGTGGGTGAGGCTTATCTGCTCGTCCCCCGCCGTGAATGTCAGTGTGTGAGACCCCACAATCTGCCCGCCGCGCAGCGTGGCGAATCCAATCTCGCCATCCTTGCGCGGGCCGGTATGGCCATCCCGGCCCGAGACGATAACATCCGCCAGCTCCACCCCCCGCCCCGCAGCCACGGCGCGGCCAATGGCAAGTGCCGTGCCGGACGGCGCATCCACTTTCTGGCGGTGATGCATCTCCATAATCTCGGCATCATACTGGCTGGCGGGCAGCGCATGGCCCAGCTTTTCAGCCAGCAGCAGCACCAGATTCACACCAGTGCAGAAATTTGGCGCCGCGATGATGGGGATGGTTTTTGCCGCCGCTTGAATCGCCGCCTCATCCTCCGGGCCGTAACCGGTGGTGCCCAGCACCCAGGGGGTTTCTGTCTCGGCCAGGGCTTTGGCGTGGGCCTGCACGGTGCTGGCATGGGTGAAGTCGATCACCACATCCGATTCATGCGCGAGTGCCGTGATGTCCGGGAAATGCGCCGCACCTGGCGGCGCGATGCCAGACCGGCTGGTGCCGCCTGCAAGCGTGGCGGCGGCGGCGGCTTCCTGCGCCAGAAAAATGCCCATGCGGCCGGAAATGCCGGCAATGCCGATGCGTATGCTCATGGCGTTTTACATACCGCCCGGATAGTTCGGCCCGCCAGCGCCTTCGGGCACCACCCAGTTGATGTTTTGGGTCGGGTCTTTAATATCGCAGGTTTTGCAATGCACGCAATTTTGCGCGTTGATCTGTAAGGCAGGCGTGCCAGCTTCCTCCCCCACAATCTCATACACGCCCGCCGGGCAATAGCGCGTCTCCGGGCTCGCATATTCATTATAGTTCACGCTGATCGCCACCGCCGGATCCAGCAATTGAAGATGCGCTGGCTGATTTTCCTCATGATTAGTATTGGAGAGAAACACCGAGGAAAGCCGGTCGAAAGTGAGCTTGCCATCCGGCTTGGGGTACTCGATGGGCTTGCAATCCTTGGCCTTCTTCAGCGTTTTGTTGTCAGCGTGGTTCTTCAACGTCCACGGCGCTTTGCCTTTAAACACATAGGTTTCCAGCGCCGCGTTCAGCAGCCCGCCATACAGGCCGAATTTGGCAAAGCCAGGGCGGATATTGCGCACGCCGTGCAACTCAGGCCACACCCAGCTCTCCCGCAGCATCTGAGGATAGGCGGAAAGCGTGTCCGGCTTATCCCCGGCGAAGGCTTCCGCAATCGCCTCGGCGGCGACCATGCCGGATTTCATGGCGGTGTGGGTGCCTTTAATTTTTGGCACGTTCAACGTGCCCGCCGCACAGCCAATCAGCACGCCACCGGGAAAAGCGAGCTTGGGGATGGACTGAAACCCGCCTTCGTTAATGGCGCGGGCACCATAGGAAATGCGCTTGGCGCCCTCAAACACCGGCGCAATGGCTGGGTGCGTTTTGAAACGCTGAAACTCCTGGAAGGGCGAGAGATAGGGGTTGGTATAATC
>JAGWIE010000103.1 GCA_028866445.1 Rhodospirillales bacterium
CCTCGGGTCACGCCTCCCCACCGGGGCGCTTTTCTTCTGTAAGGGAGATGTTTTATGGCAGATTTTTCTACAGCCGCCAAGCCTGCGCTGCGTCCGCAGAACCCTAATTTCTCTTCCGGCCCGTGCTCCAAGCGCCCTGGCTTCTCGCTCGCCGCCCTTGAAGGCGCGTTGCTTGGCCGTTCCCACCGCGCGAAAGAGCCCAAAGCCCGCATCGCGGAGGTTATCTCCCGCTCCAAGGCCATTTTGGGTATGCCGGAAGGCTGGCGCCTGGGCATTGTTCCAGCGTCAGACACCGGTGCGGTGGAAATGGCGATGTGGTCCTTGCTGGGCGCGCGCCCGGTCACCGTTATGGCGCAGGAAAGCTTTTCCTCCGGCTGGGTGACGGATGTGATGGAGCAGCTGCAGCTCCCCGGCGCCCAGATCATCGAAGCCGATTACGGCAAGCTGCCCGATCACACGCAGGTGGATTTCAACCGCGACGTGGTGCTCACCTGGAACGGCACCACCTCCGGCGTGCGCTTCCCCAACGGCGATTTTATTCCGGCGGACCGCGAAGGGTTGGTGATTGTGGATGCCACCTCCGCCGCGTTTGCCATGGAACTGCCATGGGACAAGCTGGATGTTGTCACCTGGTCCTGGCAGAAAGTAATGGGCGGCGAGGCGGCGCATGGTATGCTGGCGCTCTCCCCGCGCGCGGTGGAGCGGCTGTTAACCTACACCCCCGCCTGGCCGCTGCCGAAAATTTTTCGCCTCACCTCCGGCGGCAAGCTCATCGAAGGTATTTTCGAGGGCGAGACGATCAACACCATCTCCATGCTCTGCGTTGAAGATGCGCTGGATGGCCTGCGCTGGGCCGAGAGTCTTGGCGGGCTGAAAGGGCTGATCGCCCGTTCCGAAGCCAATTTCAGGGCCGTTTCCAAATGGGTTGAAAGCAATGAGCGTGTGAGTTTTCTGGCTGAAGCCGCCGAAACGCGCGCCTGCACCTCCATGTGCATCGCCATCACCGCGCCCTGGTTTATGGCGCTGGATGCAGAGGGCAAGGCCAAAGCGGCCAAGGCTATCGCCGCATTGCTGGAGAAAGAGAAGGCAGCGTTTGATATCGCCAGCTACCGCGATGCGCCGCCGGGCCTGCGTATCTGGGGTGGTGGCACGGTCGAAACGTCTGATATCGAGGCGCTGCTGCCCTGGATCGATTACGCAATCGACACGGTTTCTGCCAGCTAAAACATGTTTCCGCGCGGCGTTATAAACCGCGCCTCAAGGAATTCTTTACATGGTTAAGGTTTTGATTAGCGACAAGCTGTCGCCCGCCGCCATCGAGATTTTTAAAAACCGCGGCGTTGAAGTGGATGTGAAAACCGGCCTCACCCCGGCGGAGCTGCGCGAGATTGTTTGGCAGTATGATGGGCTGGCCATCCGCTCCGCCACCAAGGTGACGAAAGAAGTGCTGGAGGTGGCGACGAATTTAAAAGTCGTAGGCCGCGCTGGCATCGGTGTGGACAATGTGGATGTGAAATCCGCCACCTCACGCGGCGTGGTGGTGATGAACACCCCCAATGGTAACGCCATCACCACGGCTGAACACGCAATTGCGATGATGTTCGCGCTGGCCCGGCAATTGCCGGAGGCTACGTCCTCCACCAAGGCCGGCAAGTGGGAGAAAAACCGCTTCATGGGCGTGGAGCTGACCAGCAAGGTACTGGGGCTTATCGGCTGCGGTAATATCGGTTCCATCGTGGCGGACCGTGCCGTGGGCTTGAAGATGAAGGTGCTGGCGTATGATCCGTTCCTTACCGAGGCGCGGGCCATCGCGTTGGGTGTGGAAAAAGCTGATCTGGATACGATTTTTGCCAAGGCAGATTTTATTACCCTGCACACGCCGCTGATTGAGGCGACGCGCAACATCATCTCCGCTGAGGCGATTGCGAAGATGAAGAAGGGCGTGCGCATCATCAATTGCGCCCGTGGTGGGCTGGTGGATGAGGCTGCGTTGTATGATGCGCTGGTCTCTGGCCATGTTGCCGGCGCGGCGCTGGATGTGTTCGAGTTGGAGCCCGCCAAGGAAAGCCCGCTCTTTGCGTTGGAAAATGTGGTGTGCACCCCGCATCTGGGCGCTTCCACCAACGAGGCGCAGGAGAATGTGGCGCTGCAGGTGGCTGAGCAGATTTCAGATTTCCTGCTGACCGGCTCTGTTACCAATGCGTTGAACATGCCGAGCGTTTCCGCCGAGGAAGCGCCACGCCTGCGCCCGTATATGGAGCTGTGCCGGTTGCTGGGCGGTTTCGCCGGGCAGCTCACCCGCGTGCAGGATGGCGCGATCCAACGTATTTTGGTGGAATATGAAGGTGCGGCAGCACCGCTCAACCACCGCCCACTGAACGCCACTGCTTTGGCCGGGCTGCTCGGCCCGGTGATGGAAGGTGTGAACATGGTGAACGCCCCGGTTCTGGCACGCGACCATGGCATTGAGGTGGCGGAAGTTGTGAGTGACCGCAGCGGCGATTACCAAACTTTGGTGCGTATCTCTGTTACAACCGAAAAGGGTACACGCTCCGTTGCGGGCACGCTGATTGGCAACGGCAAGCCGCGTCTGGTGGAAATTAAGGGCATCAAGGTGGAGGCGGATTTCGCGCCGCACATGCTGTACGTGACGAATAAGGATAAGCCGGGATTCATTGGCCGGTTTGGTATGACGCTGGCGGATGCGGGCGTGAACATCGCCACCTTCCATCTGGGCCGCGCGGCTGAGGGCGCTGACGCAATTTGCCTCGTCTCGACCGATGGTGAAACGCCGGAAGCGGTGCTGGATGCCGTGCGCGCTCTGCCACTGGTGATGCAGGCAAATAATTTGGCGTTTTAAGCGGACAAAAATTTTTGGCGTTGCTCTCACAAAAAGCGACACCAATAATTTCATGCTTTTGCGGTTAACCCCGCCACCCATAACCCGCCGCCATGCGCGTTTACGGCTTCGCCAGCGGGCACCAGTGCCGCGTCCATCGTCTCCATCGTCACACCGTTCAGCGTCAGCGGTTCCAGCGCCAGCACCAGATGCGCCGCCGCACCAGCAGCGCGTTCCCACCCCGCCGCGGCGTAATCCAGCGTTGCCGTGAAGCATTCCGGGTCGAACATTAAGTTGATATCCCGCACCATCCCGCCCAAAGGCGCGCCAAAGGTTGGCGCATCACCAGGAAAGGCGAAGGCTGGGCCGCCCGGCGTCAGTTCAACGGGAGCCATGCCGTGCACCTCCAGGCGCAGCCGTCCCTCTAATATCCCCATCAACCGTGAGATTCCGGGGAAAACCGAAAATGCCCCGGCCTCTTTCACATCCGCCAGGCTCATCCGCCACCCAAACTCCCGGTCCGTGCCCCGCGCGCTTGCCACCAGGCGGGTAATGCCGCCGCCATTTTTCCAGGGCATCTCAGGCCGTGCGGCTGCTTTGAACAATTCCACCATAATGCCTCCGGTCTCCAGGATGCGCGGATGAGGTCCTTTACGCCACCGCCCACCGCGATTACTTCATGTAAGCATATGTTCAGGGTGAAGTGCATCCCGGAGGAGTGCTGATGACAAGCCGTGTGATCCCAGTCGAGCCTTTTGTACTTGTCGTTTTCGGCGCTACCGGAGACCTTTCCCGTCGCAAGCTCATCCCCGCGATGTTCGAGCGCGATGCCGCGGGGCAATTGCCAGCGGAGGCGGTGCTTATCGGTGTCTCGCGCGGGCAATTATCGCAGGAGGAATTCGCCGCCCTGGCCAAAGAGGCTGTTGAAGAGCATGTGCCGAAGGTAGAGCGCCCGGCTTCGCTCATGGAGCGGTTTGCCAAGCGGCTGCACTACATCGCCGCGGATGCCACGGGTGAGGCGGGCTGGGCGGATCTGGCGGCGCAATTGGCCCAGTACAAACAGCACACCGTCGTCTTTTACCTTGCCACCGGCCCGGCTTTGTTTGGGCCCATTTGTAAAAATCTGGGCCGGTTTAATCTGGCGCGGGGCAATACCAGGGTGGTGGTGGAAAAGCCTGTCGGTAAAGACAGGGAATCCGCCCATGCCGTGAACGAGGCCATCGCCCAGGTGTTCCCGGAAGACCGGGTTTACCGGATCGATCATTACCTTGGCAAAGAGACGGTGCAGAATTTGATGGCGCTGCGTTTTGCTAACGGCTTGTTTGAACCTTTGTGGAACGCCGCGCATATCGACCATGTGCAGATCACCGTGGCCGAAGCCCTGGGGGTTGAAGGCCGGGCCGGGTATTACGATACCGCGGGGGCGCTAAGGGACATGGTGCAGAACCATATTCTGCAACTGCTTTGCCTGGTGGCGATGGAACCGCCCGCGATGCTGGATGCCGATGCAGTGCGCGATGAAAAGCTGAAAGTGCTGCGGGCGCTAAAACCCATGGAAGCGCCCAATTGGGTTCGCGGCCAGTATCGCGCCGGGGCTTCCGCCGGTGGGCCGGTGCCGGGCTATCTGGAGGAGCTTGGCGCGCCGGAAAGCCGGACGGAAACCTTCGTGGCGCTCAAGGCCGAAATTGAAAACTGGCGCTGGGCGGGCGTGCCGTTTTATCTGCGCACCGGCAAGCGGCTGGCGGAGCGTGTGTCGGAAATCGTCATCTCCTTCCGTCCGGTGCCGCATTCCATGTTTGGCCAGGGGGCAGGTCCTATTTTACCCAACCGCCTCGTTATCCGTTTGCAGCCGGATGAGGGTGTTAAGCTCTGGCTGATGATTAAGGACCCCGGCCCTGGCGGGATGCGGCTGCGCCCGGTGCCGTTGGATATGAGCTTCGCCTCTGCCTTTGCCGAACGAAACCCGGATGCCTATGAGCGGCTGGTGATGGATGTGGTGCGCGGTAACCAAACTTTGTTCATGCGCCGTGACGAGGTGGTGGCGGCCTGGGCCTGGATTGACCCCATATTGGAAGCATGGAGCCAGGCCCCCGAGCCGCCGAAGCCTTATACGGCTGGCACCTGGGGGCCGAGTGCCGCTATTGCGCTGATCGAACGGGACGGCCGCACCTGGGCTGATGGAGGCATGTGATGCAGAGCTTTTCCGGCCGGGAAGCGTTGGCTAAAGCGTTGACGCAGGATGTGGCGGCAGCACTTTCCGCCCGCCTTGCCGTGCAGGTGGAAGCCATGCTGGCGGTTTCCGGCGGCAGCACGCCGGGGGCGTTTTTCGCGGCGCTGAGCCAGGCTCCTTTGGATTGGTCCCGGGTGATCGTAACGCTGGTGGATGACCGCTGGGTGCCAGAGGAAAGCCCCCGCAGCAATGCCGCCCTGGTGCGGCGGCATCTGCTGGTTAACAACGCAGCGGACGCGCGTTTCATCCCGCTTTATAACGGGGCTTCGTCGCCGCAAGCCGGGCTGGCGGCGTTGGAGGCGCGGTTTGCGCAATTGCCCTTGTCTCTGGCGGCGGCGGTCTTAGGTATGGGGGAGGATGGTCACACGGCTTCCTTCTTCCCCGGCGGTGACCGTTTGGCGACGGCGCTGGCGCCAGAACGGGGGCAATGCTTTGAGGCCATAAGCGCACCCAATGCGGGCGAGCCGCGCATTACCCTTACGCTGCCCGTGCTGCTGAAGGCAGATTTGCTGGCTTTGCACATTGAAGGTGCCGCCAAGCGCGAGGCTCTGGGGCAGGCTTTGTCCGCAGGGCCAATTGAGGCCATGCCCGTGCGCGCCGTGTTGCGGCACGACCCGAAAATTTACTGGAGCCCCTGAAATGGTTCATCCCGCGCTTGCCGCCGTTACCAAACGCATCATCGAACGCAGCCGCTTGCGGCGCGGGCTTTATCTGCAACGCGTGAGTGCTGCGGCCAGCACCAAACCAAAACGTCAGG
>JAGWIE010000104.1 GCA_028866445.1 Rhodospirillales bacterium
GCCCTTAACGGGCAGAATTGCACCGTCCTTTTCCAGTTTCGCGCATGGGATACCGGACATTGACCGCCAAGGGGTATGCTCTTGGCGGCGGAGATGTTTGTTGTGAGTGATTTGACGTTTGAGAATTTTGGTTTTGCCTCCACCATCGTAGGCGCGCTGAAGGCCGCCGGGTTCGTGAAACCCACGCCGATTCAGGAAAGAGCCATCCCGCACGGCCTTCAGGGCAAGGATGTTCTGGGCATCGCCCAGACCGGCACGGGCAAAACCGCCGCGTTCTCCCTGCCCATGCTGCAAGCCTTCGCGACCGAGAAGCTGCACAGCCGCCGTTTCTCCACCCGCGCCCTGGTGCTGGCCCCCACGCGTGAGCTGGCGGTGCAGATCGAGCAGGAGATTAAGAAATTCGGCGCCGGGCTTGGCCTGCGCACCGTGCTGGTGGTGGGCGGTGTGAGCCGTTACAGCCAGGTGCAGCGCATGATGCGCGGCGCTGACATCGTGGTGGGATGCCCTGGCCGCGTGGTGGATCTGATGAACACCCGCGAGCTGATTATCGACCAGTGCCAGTTTTTCGTGCTGGACGAAGCAGACCGTATGCTGGATCTCGGCTTCATGCCGGATATCCGCAAGGTGGTGAACGCTCTGCCCAGCCGCCGTCAGTCGGCTTTGTTCTCCGCCACCATGCCGGCGGAAATTGCCAAGCTCGCCAACGGTCTTCTGCGCGATCCAATTCGGGTGGAGATTGAGGCGGCTTCCTCCACGCCACGGAAGATCGACCAGAGCGTCTATTTCGCTGAAGGTCCGGAAAAACGGAACCTGCTGGTGAAGCTGCTGCACCAGCCTGATTTCGCCAGAACCATCGTGTTCACCCGCACCAAGCGCGGGGCAGACCGTGTGGCGATGATGCTGAACAGCTCCAAAATTTCCGCCGCGGCTTTGCATGGCAATCTCAGCCAGAACCAGCGCCAGCGGGCGCTGGATGCGTTCAAGGCCGGTGAAGTGCGGGCTTTGGTGGCAACCGATATTGCCGCGCGCGGGATCGATGTGAGCGCGGTTTCCCACGTTATCAATTTCGAGCTGCCGAATGAGCCGGAAAGCTACGTGCACCGCATTGGCCGCACCGCACGCAACGGCGCGGATGGCATGGCCGTGGCGTTCTGCGATGCGACGGAGCTGCCCTACCTGAACCAGATCGAGAAGCTGACCGGCGTTAAGATGAATGTGGCCGGCGGCGAGCGGCCAAGGCAGGCCATGCCAGTGAAAAAACCGGCGCGTCACCCGGATATGCAGGTCCGCAAGGTCAAGCCCCAGCGCCCGCAATATCAGGAAAGACGAAAAGTTGCGTAAAGCATGATTTCGATCATAGAATCTCTGAGTGCCGCTGCGTAATAAAATGCCGGTACTTACCTTTGGGGGATATAGAATGAGCGAAACAAAAAAACCCGTCATCGGCATCATCGGCGGCTCAGGCTTTTATAATATAGATGGCCTGACAAATACGCAGTGGGCAAAAGTTGAAACCCCTTGGGGCGCCCCGTCGGACGAGTTTTTGCTGGGCGATTATGAGGGGTTAAGGGTCGTGTTTTTGCCCCGCCATGGGCGCGGGCATAAAAACTCCCCTGCGTCGCTTAACTATCGCGCCAATATCGATGGAATGAAGCGGCTGGGGGTTACGGATATTATCTCCCTCTCCGCTGTAGGGTCCTTAAAAGAGGAGCTGGCACCTGGTCATTTCGTGATCGTTGATCAGTTTATCGACCAGACCTACGCCCGCGAGAAAAGCTTTTTCGGCCCCGGCTGTGTCGCGCATGTTTCGATGGCGCATCCGGTTTGCGGGCGCTTGGGAGATGCGCTCGAGGAAAGCCTGAAGGCGCTGAGCCTGCCCTATACGCGCGGCGGCACCTATCTGGTGATGGAAGGCCCGCAATTCTCGACGCTGGCGGAGAGCAATCTTTACCGCTCCTGGGGTTGCTCAGTTATCGGCATGACCAACATGCCGGAAGCCAAGCTCGCCCGCGAGGCGGAAATTGATTACGCCACCGTGGCAATGGTGACCGATTATGATTGCTGGCACGAGGACCATGACGCGGTCAGTGTGGACCAGGTGGTGAAAGTGCTGGCGAGCAACGCCGAGAATGCCCGCAGCCTGGTGAAAAACCTGCTGCCGCGCATCGCCGCGCCGCGCTCCGCCTGCCCTTATGGCTGCAATACGGCTCTCACCAACACCATGATCACTTCCAAGGAAGCGCTTGTTCCTGAAATGCTCCATAAGCTCGGGGCGGTCGCCGGGCGGATTCTGAAAGCTTAAGCTAGATGTGTGGGTTTTGTGGCGGCGGGAGCATCTCCCGCCGCCAATTTATTTATGGCGGGTTGGTGACACCGCTGTCGATAGGAGCGGTACGCAAAGACGGGCTGGTGGAACCGGCGCTGCGCCTGCAACCCCAAACCGGGCCGCGCCGTGTTGCTGTCACGCTGGATGCCTGCCCCGGCCATTTTGACCCCCGCATCGCCAATTTGCTGGTGGAACGCAACATTCCCGCCACCATCTTCATCACCGAAATGTGGATGCGCATGAATCCGGCCGGTCTGGCGTTCTTTCTCAAACATCCGCAAATCTTCACGCTGGAAAATCATGGCGCGCGGCATTTGCCGCCGGTGCTGGGGGCGCAGCGCGTTTACGGGCTGGAGGTGGCGGGAAGCTGGCCGGCAATTGTCTCGGAAATCGCTGGCGGGGCGGAAGCAATTTACAAAGCAACAGGCCGGCACCCGGTTTGGTACCGGGGCGCTGCCGGGCTTTATACGCCGTCTGTTATACCGCAAATTGAGGCGCTGGGCGTGCGCGTGGCGGGCTACTCCCTGATCTCGGATGCTGGTGCCTCCCTCCCGGCGGAAATAGTCGCTGCCCGGATCAAGGCGGCGCGGGATGGCGATGTTATCGAAGGGCATATCAACCAGCCGAAACGTTCCAGCGGGGCTGGCATCGCCGCCGGGCTGGCGGCCCTGCAAGACGCTGGCGTGCAATTTGAGAGCCTAGGCGACGCAGCTTGAGGTGGTAAATAATACAACCATTGGTAGAAAAAATGATACAAAATTCTATTTTTTAAGTTATGTTATTTTGTTTTCATAAAATAAAACAAACAGAAAGCATAAAAAACAGAATATTAGGTATTTAGTTCATTCTTTTTGATTAATGCAGCGTTAGTCAAAAATAGATACACACCTTGCAGTTGTTAGCGAGGTGCACCCATGAGCGATCTAGATAATCCCAATCAATTTCCCGGCGGCGACTGGCAGCATGGTGGCCCAGGCGGTGACGATGATGGCCAAGGCTGGGGTAACGGCGATGACCATGACCATGGTCACGGTCATCAACCCGGTAATCCCAGTGAAGTTCTCTATGCGTACAATATCAACCCGTTGGGCGGGCAGCCGGGGGCGGATAACAACGATTATGTGCTCACCAGCCCATTCCCCATCCGCCCGCAAACGGTCGTCTCGCCGAACAGCTCACCGGTGCTTTCAGGCGGCGAGCATTTTAAAATCGTCGGGCAGAACGATATCCAGACCTATATCGGCACCGCGACGGATGAAAAAACCGGCACAGTGCTGGGCTTCATTTTTGAAGATTCGACCACGGGAAACTACTTCCTGTTTTCCAAAAACCCGTCTCTTTGGTCCGGCACACAGCTCGACCTTCATGTCTCCACCGGCCCCAACGACCCGCATGATACCAATTGGAACCTGCATAACGGCACGCCGGCTTGCTATTGCTTCCTGGCGGGCACAGCGGTGATGACGCCGGATGGCGAGGTTGCGGTGGAAACATTGAAAACTGGCGATATGGTGGTGCTGGCCGATGGCCGCGTGGCACCCGTTAGCTGGCTTGGTGTGCAAACCATTTCCACCCGGTTCGCGGACCCGCTGCGGGTGCTGCCTGTGCGAATCGCGGCCGGGGCATTGGCCGATGGCTTGCCGAAGCGCGACCTGCTGATATCACCTGACCACGCTATTCTGCTGGAGGGCGTGCTGGTGCAGGCAGGTGCCATGGTGAACGGGCTTTCGGTCACGCGCGAACGCGCAATGCCGGAGATCTTCCGGTATTACCATGTCGAGGTGGCTGACCATTCCTGCATCCTCGCGGAAGGTGTGGCAGCGGAAACCTTTGTCGATAATGTAAGCCGGATGGCGTTCGACAATTGGCAGGAGCGTGAGGCACCACCTGCCATCGAGGAAATGAGCCTGCCGCGCGTTAAATCCGCCCGCCAATTGCCGTCGGCCATGCGGGAATTACTGACGGCGCGGGCGGCAAACCGCCCTCAGGTCAGCGCGGCGGCATAAGTTTTCGGCTTAACCAAAAGGCGGTTCCGCTATGGGGCCGCCTTTTTTGTGTCTGCGAAGGCCGCCAAAATGCGGCATGTTTTCTGGCAAGAGGCTCTTGCAGGCGTGGCAACAACAGGCTACCTACCGCGCCATAATCGCCGGTTTCGCTGTCATAGCTCAGGGGTAGAGCACTTCATTGGTAATGAAGAGGTCCTGGGTTCAATTCCCAGTGACAGCACCAGCGAGCTTGCAACGGGTTGGCTAATGCTTTAGGCAGCCCTGACCAAGGGCCCAGATAGCTCAGTTGGTAGAGCATGCGACTGAAAATCGCAGTGTCGCTGGTTCGATTCCGGCTCTGGGCACCATCCTTCTCCCCTTCACAAAAGTTTGAGAGAATAAAAACCAAGGTTTTTCCGGCCTGGTGGCATTGGTGAAATCGCTTTTCTCTAAAAAACCTTTTCATTCCGGCACATGAAGGCTGGTTTTTTTTGCAGGCCAAGGCTAGACATTTGGCATCCAGCCTGCGGAAATAACAAAGTCCAGAGGTTTGAGCAGAGGAATCTTCGGTCAAAAGGTTAAATCAGGCCAGGCCGAGCTAACAGGAAGAGGCTTTAGAAATGTCAAAAGCGTTTATTGCTGAGATTATCCAGGGTTCGGCGGAAATCACCGGTGTTGCCGCCAACCGCGCCGCGAGCGACCTGATTGAGGCGATCGTTAAGGAAATGAAGAAGAACGGCAAGTTCACCCTGCCGAGCTTCGGCACCTTCACCGTTCGCAAAACCAAGGCCCGCAAGGGCGTTAACCCGCGTACGGGCGAAGAGATTAAGGTGAAGGCCGGCAAGACCGTGCGCTTCAAAGCCTCTCCTTCATTGAAGAAGATGGTGTAATCCTTTTACGTTCAGCTTAGAGCGCGATGACCTGAGGCTGCTCATTTTATGAGCGCGCCTGAAGTCTGAATCGCCCTCTACTTATGAATTTAGAGTCGGATTCAGATTTTAGAGCGGATCACGCCCGTGATTCGATCTAAAATCATCCGGCTCGAAGAAAAGGCCCTGACCCACATCAGGGCCTTTCTTTTTAAATATCCAGCTCTTGAACCTTACCTGCGTTTTCCTGGATGAATTGAAACCGCAGCTCCGGGCGCTTGCCCATCAGGCTATCCACCAGATTCGCGGTTTCCGCCCTGGCTTCCGGTGCGGCCATAATCCGCAGCAGCGTGCGCTTTGTCGGGTCCATTGTGGTTTCTTTCAGCACGGCAGGCGGCATTTCCCCAAGCCCTTTAAAGCGGCTGACCTCCACTTTTGCCCCGGCCTTGAAGGTTTTCACAATTTTCTCGCGCGCGGCATCATCCATCGCATAAACACTCTTGGCCCCTTGCGTCAGGCGATAGAGCGGCGGCTGTGCCAGATACACATGGCCGTGACGGATAAGTTCGGGCAATTCGCGGTA
>JAGWIE010000105.1 GCA_028866445.1 Rhodospirillales bacterium
GACCGGCCTTTTTTAATATCGTTGCCGTGGAATGATTTTGCTTAACGCATTGGGGGATTTTGCCTTGGCCGCGGGCGGCGGTGGAAGCGCGAGATGTTCACCTCACCCCATATTTTCTCACGCGTAAAAGGGTCTTCGGCCACAAAACGCTCCACGGCCTCACGGTCCGGTGCTTCCAGCAGCAAAAGCGAGCCGGTCATGGTCTCCCCATCATCGGTTTGCAACGGGCCAGACATAATGACGGAAACAGGGCCTGCCTCGTCCTGATCTTCCAGAAACGTGCGATGCGCGGCGTAAAAACTCAATCGGCGCTGTAGAACACCGGGCCGGTCTTTCGCATGTAAAATATACATGGGCATGTGGATTATGACCCTCTCCTGACACGTCCAGTTATCGGTAGTATGAAACTCAGGCTTTGACACGCCGAAACTTCGCCACCCAGCTTTGTGCTGCGCGAAGGCGGCCGAAAAAAGGAGACCGAGATGAAGTTGCTGCGCTATGGCGATGAGGGTCAGGAAAAATGGGGCGTACTGGATCAAGAGGGCGCCATCCGCACGCTGGACGATGCGTTGCAGCATGTAAGGGGAGACGCGCTGACTCCGGATTGGTTGGCACAGCTACAGAAACTAGACCCCGCCAAGCTGCCTTTGCTGAAAACCGAGCACCGTATCGGCCCGCCCATTCCGCGCCCGCTGAATTTTGTGTGCGTGGGGTTGAATTATGCCGACCATGCAGCCGAAACCGGGGGTAAAATTCCGAAGGAACCGATCCTGTTCCTGAAATCGCTTTCGGCTTTCTGCGGCCCGTATGACGACATCATCATCCCGCCCGGCTCGCGCAAAACGGATTGGGAAGTTGAGCTTGCCGTCGTGATCAGCACCAAGGCATCGCGCGTGCCGGAGGCAGAGGCGCTGGATTATATCGCCGGCTATACAATTGTGAACGATGTAAGCGAGCGCGAGTATCAAACCGAACGCAACGGTACGTGGGACAAAGGCAAGGGTGCCGATAATTTTGGTCCTGTCGGTCCGTATCTGGTCACCAAAGATGAAATTCCAGACCCGCAAAACCTGCGCTTATTCTGCGAGGTGGACGGCAAGATGATGCAGGACGGCACTACCGCCAACATGATCTTCGGTGTGCAGATGCTCGTTTCCTATGTGTCGCAGTTCATTACGCTTTATCCAGGGGATATTATCGCCACCGGTACGCCTGCTGGCGTTGGCATGGGCCGCAAGCCGGAGCCCGTGTTTCTGCGCCCCGGCCAGAGCTTGCGGCTTGGTGTTGAAGGCTTAGGTGAGCAAAAGGCGAAAACCACAGGAGGTTGAACATGGTCACGGAATTCGCGCTCATCGAGGTCAAGCCAGGCATGGAAAAAGCCTTCATCGAGGGAGCGGCCAAATCCCGCCCGGCCTTCCTGGTGGCGGAAGGTTGCTTTGGCATGGGCGTGCAGCGTTCCATTGAGGAACCAACGAAATTCCTGCTCATCGTGCAATGGGAATCGGTGGAGGCCCACATGGTCACCTTCCGCCAATCCCCGGCCTTTGCGGAATGGCGCGGCAATGTCAGCCATTGTTTCGCTGTTCCGCCGGTGGTCTGGCACGGGGAAACCGTGGTCTAACCCAGCGCGATGACGAACGAAACCGCCGCGGTGAGGCCGAGCCACATGGCGGCGGGCAGCATGGCACGGTTGCGCGAGAAAATCAGCGCATAGGCTGCCTTCAGAATATTATTGCTGGCACTGGCGATCAGCACCGCGCCAGTCACGGCATTGGCGCTCACGGCGAATTTGCCGTCGAGCAAGGACAGAATAAACGGGTCGATATCTGAAAACCCGACTACGAAGCTTAACACATGCAGCCCGCCTGCGCCGAAGCGCGTGGTGACGAATTGCGTTAGTCCCGCGAACAGCACAAATAAGCCCGCGAACAGAAACGCCACAGGCAGGTCCAGCGGGTTTGCACTCACCGCCGCATGGCTCTGCGTTTGCGCCCCACGCGCCCGCCAGGCCAGCGCGCCACCCACCGCCAGTGATGCCAGGAACAAACCCCCAAACGGCAAGGCCAGCGCCAAGGCCGCATTCACATGGCCCAACAGCGCAATCAGCACCAGCAACCGCCCATACATCATGGCTGTGGCGAGTATCACCGCCGCCGGTGCCAGGGCAGCACTCCCCGGTTCTGCCCGCGCCGCCCGCGCCAGCACCACCGTGGCAGCGGTGGAGGAATAAAGCCCGCCCAGCACGCCGGTGAGCAGCGTGCCCGCGCGCGGGAAAACATAGCGGTGCGCCAGGTAGCCAAGATAAGAAATGCCGGAGATAACCAGCACCGCCACCCATATTTTCGCCCAGCTTATCCCCGGCAGATATGGCACATCCGCTGTTGGCAGCAGCGGATAAATCAACCCGGCCAGCACCAGAAACTTCGCCAGCGTTACACCTTCCTCAGCCGGAAACGCGTCTGAGAACCGGCGGATCTGCACCTGTTCGCCCAGCGCCACCAGCACCAGCACCACCAGGGCTGCAATCACCGCCAAGGGTGTTGTCAGCAGCAGCGGCCCCAGCGTGTAGGCGATCAGCCCGACGATACTCGGCACCAGCGAGGAATCCCCAGCTTTCACCCGCTGGCGGTAGTCCAGCAGCAGCGCCAGCCCCAAAACACCCAGGCCGACGCAAAACGGCGTAATGGGGGTGATGATCCACAGCACAAAGCCAAGGGCGGCAATCAGTGTAATCGTGCGGGTTGTGCCAAAGCCCTCTGCTTCCGGCACCAGCGCGGCCTCGCCCCGGCGGCGATAGGCATGAAGCTCCAGCCCGATAATAAAGCCCAGCCCCGCTGTGCCCAGAAAGCCAGACAGCAGAGGCGGCAGAATGGTCATGCGCCCCGCAACGCGGCCAGGCCATGCTCAAGATCCGCGATCAGATCGTCGATATTCTCCAATCCAATCTGAAATCTCGCAGCCTCGCCCTCAAACCGCCCGGTTCCGGCGGAACGGCGGATGGTGCCGGTGGTCGGCAGCACCAAGCTCTCAAACCCGCCCCAGCTTGCACCAATGCCGAACATTTTCAGTGCATTAATCATCCGCACCACGTCCGCAGCGTTATAGTCAGGCTTGAACACCACGCCGAACAACCCGCACGCGCCAGTGAAGTCGCGTTTATAAAACTCATGTCCAGGGCAGGAAGCAAGGGCAGGGTGCAGCACCCGCGCCACCTCGGGCCGGGCCGCGAACCATTTGGCGATTTTTAAGCCCGCGGCCTCGGCGGCTTTCAGGCGCAGATGCATGGTGCGCAGCCCCCGCAGCGCCAGCCAGCAATCATCCGGGCTGGCATAATTGCCGAGTTCCAGGGAACCCTGGCGCAGCCAGCGCCAATCCTCATCGGTGTTCACCACCACGGCACCCAGAATAATATCCGAATGTCCGCCCGGATATTTTGTCAGCGCATGGATGGAAACATCCACGCCTTTCTCAAAAGGCGCGAAGTGCAGAATGCCCCAGGTATTGTCCATGAACACCTTGGCGCCATGCCGGTGCGCCACTTCCGCCAGGCCCGGAATATCCTGCACTTCAAACGTATGGCTGCCAGGGCTTTCAGTGAACAGCACTCTGGTGTTGGGGCGGAGTAGCGGCTCCAGCGCCTCGGGCGTGATCATCGGGTCGTAATAGCTCGTCTCAACCCCGAACCGCTTCAGTACGGAATCGCAAAAACTCCGCGTCGGCCCGTAAACCGAATCTGGCACCAGCAAATGGTCGCCCGCCTTCAGGTAAGCCAGCAATGGCACGGTAATCGCGGAAAGCCCGCTGCCTGTAACCTGGGCGTGGGTGCCACCTTCAATTTCCGCTAACGCCGCTTCCAGGGCAAAATGTGTTTCGTTGCCCATCAGCCCGTAAATCTCGGCGGGCTCAAAAGCGCGCTGGCCAATTTCAGCCTTCGCCGCCACGCTTGCATGAAGCACGGTGGAGCCACGTTTCAGCGGTGGATTAACGAACCCGTATTGCTTAATCGGCCTCCGCCCTGCCTGCACCAAGGCCGTTTCTATTTTGCGAACCATTCATACCTCTATAGGCGTATCGTCCCGCGCGCCCCATTCGGCCCAAGAGCCATCATAAACCGCCGCTTCCGGCAAGCCCGCCTGCACCAGCCCCAGCACTACCGCGCAGGCGGTTATGCCTGAGCCGCAGGAAGCTATGAGGGGGCGTTTGCCATCCACCCCGGCTTTGGCAAACACCTCCCGCAAGGCGGCAGGGGGCAAATAATGGCCATTTTCCAGCAAAGCCGTGAAGGGCAGGGAGGTGGCACCTGGAATATGCCCGCTTCTCATGCCAGGGCGGGGTTCGGGCACCTGCGCGTAAAACCGCGCGGCGGCCCGGGCATCCAGCATTTGCGCCTCCCGGCTCTCCAGATTGGCGCGCATATCGCCAAGGCTCCGCACCATCTCCGGGCGGAAACGCGGCGCGAAAGAGGCGGCCGTGGTCAAGCCGGGTTCGCCAGATTCGGTGGGACCCCCCGCTGCTATCCAGCCGGGCAAACCGCCATCCAGCACCTGTATCTTCTCATGGCCAAACACCCGGAACATCCACCATAGCCGGGGGGCGGAGAACACGCCGCGCTGGTCGTACACCACCACATGGGTCTCGTTGCCAACGCCCAGGGCCGCTACTGTGGCGGCGAATATCTCCGGGCTTGGCAGCATGTGCGGCAAGCCGGATGCGGTATCCGCCACCTTGTCGATGTCAAAAAAACGCGCCCCAGGAATATGCGCCGCATGGAAATTCGCGATGGCGTCCTGGCCCTCGTTCGGTAGGAAATAAGTCGCATCCAGCAGCACAATGCCGCTTTGGCTGTTTATAGCCAGCAGTTCAGCAGGCTGAAGCAGTGGCGTCATCAGCCCCGCACCGCGGCCATCAGCCCGCGCACACGCTCGGCGGCGGCGGAGCCTTTCACGGCCTCCCGCCAGGCCTGCTCGGAAACACGCTGGTGCGCGGCCACGGCATCCTCGGCGCTGGTTATCATCGCCACGCCGGATTGCACGCTGGGGACTGAATCGGACGGGAAGGGGTTTATCGCCAGCGTTGCCCGCTCCCGCGAACGCAACAGCGCGAACGGCCCATTCGGCTCACCATGCGCCATCAGCCCGAGTTGCAGGCCAATGGGTTCGCTTTCCATCAAATTTACAATCCCCTCCACTTCCCGTATGGCTGTCTCCCGCGCCGTGGCGCGCAGCTTGTCGGAAACACGTGCCGTGGGGGCAATGCCTTCGGCCAGAAATTTCTGGATTGAGGGCACGGTGAGAATGCCGATGATCGACGGCTTGCGCGCCTGATACATCTGCTTGCGGGCCATCATCACGCCCATAAGCTGCTCGGCTGCCGCGCGGGCCGCCAGTTTCTCCATGCCCATGGATTCAGCGTGTTCCTCAAACATCTGGCCGAGTACCGCATCGTAATGATCGGAGGTGATTAAGTAGCAAATCGGCCCAAATACCTGAAGAATCTGGTCAGCCGTTTCCTCGATCTGTCGTAGCCGTTCTGAATAGCCCACCGGCTTTGCGTAATATTCAACCCCGATGCCAAGGAGCGTAAGGGGCGAGATTTTAAGCAACTCTGCCAGGCGATTAACGGTGTCGAGCTTGATGACTTCGCCTTTCTCGTACCGATACAAGGCGGCGCGTGAAACCCCTAACCGGGCGGAGATTTCCTCTGCCTT
>JAGWIE010000106.1 GCA_028866445.1 Rhodospirillales bacterium
CCAGAGAGCTGATCGAAATCATTTCCGGCGCGGAAGCCGTTTGAGGACAGAGAGATGACAAGCAACAACACCGGCCGAGTGACCCAGATCAATGGTGCGGTTGTCGACGTTGAGTTCGACGGCGCGCTGCCCTTCATTCAGAACGCGCTAGAGACCAAAGTTGGCGATCGCCGCCTGGTTCTGGAAGTGGCGCAGGAAATTGGCGAGCGCACTGTGCGCTGCATTGCCATGGATACCACTGATGGCATGGTGCGCGGCCAGTCCGTGACCGATACCGGCTCTGCCATCTCCGTGCCGGTTGGCCCGGGCGTGCTGGGGCGGATTTTGAACGTGATCGGCGAGCCGATCGACGAGCGCGGCCCGATTGCCGCTGTCTCGCACAGCCCGATCCATAATGCGGCACCCTCTTTTGAGGAGCAGGCCGGTTCGGCGGAAATTCTGGTCACCGGCATTAAGGTGGTGGATTTGCTGGCCCCTTACCTCAAGGGCGGCAAGGTCGGCTTGTTCGGCGGCGCTGGCGTGGGCAAGACCGTGCTCATCCAGGAGCTTATCAACAACATTGCCAAGGGCCATGGTGGCGTTTCCGTGTTCGCGGGCGTCGGCGAGCGTACCCGTGAGGGTAACGATCTCTACCATGAAATGGTCGATGCCGGTGTTATCAAGCTGAACGAAGACGGCACCACCGAAGGCTCCAAAGTGGCGCTGGTTTATGGCCAGATGAATGAGCCGCCGGGTGCCCGCGCCCGCGTTGCCCTTTCCGGCGTGACGATGGCCGAGTATTTCCGCGACCAGGAAGGCCAGGACGTGCTGTTCTTCGTGGACAATATCTTCCGCTTCACCCAGGCGGGCGCTGAAATGTCTGCTCTTCTTGGCCGCATTCCCTCCGCCGTGGGTTACCAGCCCACTTTGGCGACGGATATGGGCGCGTTGCAGGAGCGTATTACCTCCACCAAGAAGGGCTCCATCACCTCCGTGCAGGCCGTGTATGTGCCCGCCGACGATTTGACCGACCCGGCGCCGGCCAACACCTTCGCGCATTTGGATGCGACGACCGTGCTGAACCGCTCCATCGCCGAGAAGGGCATTTACCCGGCGGTTGACCCGTTGGACTCCACCTCGCGGTCGCTGGACCCCCGCATTGTGGGCGAGGAGCATTACAAGGTGGCCCGCGACGTGCAGCGCATTCTGCAAACCTATAAGGGCCTGCAGGACATTATCGCCATTCTGGGCATGGACGAGCTTTCCGACGACGACAAGATGGTGGTGGCCCGCGCTCGTAAGATCGAGCGCTTTCTCTCCCAGCCTTTCCATGTGGCGGAAGTGTTCACCGGCTCGCCGGGCGTGTTCGTGAAGGTTGAAGATACGATCCGCGCGTTCAAGGGCATTGTGGCTGGCGAGTACGACCATCTGCCGGAGGCGGCTTTCTACATGGTTGGCACCATCGAAGAGGCGATTGCCAAGGCTGAATCTCTGGCGGCGAAGGCCTGATCCATGCCGTTGGCCCTGGAAATCATCAGCCCGGAGCGGCTGCTCCTGGCCCGTGATGTTGACATGGTGGTGGTCCCCGGTACGGAAGGCGATCTTGGCGTGCTGCCGGGCCATTCCAAGCTGGTTACCTCTCTGCGCGGCGGGCTGGTGGATATCTATGAAGGCGGCAAGATCACCGACCGATTCTTCGTGACCGGTGGTTTTGCTGAAGTCACTGAATCCCGCTGCTCGGTGCTGGCCGACGAGATCATCCGCCAGGCCGACATCAACCCGGCCGTGGCACAGGCCAAGCTTGCCGAGGCCAAGGCAGCGTTCGACGCGCTTGATCTGAACGATGCGGAAGCGTATCGTGAGACCTCAGACAGGCTGATCTCTGCCCAGGCGATGGTGGATAGCATCGCCGCCTGATTTCTGGTTGCTCCCTGCCAAACTGGGATAGGCGTCTCCTTTATGGAGGCGCCTTTTTTATCTGGCCAGCAGCTTAAAGCCGACAATGGCGAGGATAACGCCAAGGCAGGTTTTCAGCAGCTTATCTGGCGCATAGCGTGCGGCAAAGCTGCCGATAATGATGCCGGGGATGGAGCCAAACAGCAATTGCCCCACCAAAGGCAGGTTCACCGTGCCCAGAAACCAATGGCCAAGCCCGGCCAGCAGCGTGAGTGGCACGGCATGGGCGATATCTGATCCCACGATGCGCACCATGGGCTGGCGCGGGTACAGAATGATGAGCGCAACCGTGCCTAGCGCCCCGGCACCAACGGAGGAAAGGCAGACAAGCACGCCCAGCACAGCGCCGGTTAGCACGGTGAGCCGGAGCGAGGTGGTGACGCCAAATTCAGGGTAGCGGCGGTTGATCGCATTTAGAATTTGCGTTTTGAACAGCAGGGAGGCGGCGCTGAGCAGCAGAGAAATGCCCAGCACGCAGGAAATCAGGTCGGACATCGCCTTACTGGCAGCACCCGCATAAGCCAGCGCCAGCAGGCAGAGAATGGTGGCGGGCACCGAGCCCATGGCAAGGCGGCGCACGATAAGCCAATCCACTGTTTTGCCGGCGCTGTGGATGGTGGTGCCCGCGGTTTTGGTGACGGCGGCAAAAAGCAGGTCTGTGCCGACGGCTGTGGAAGGGTGAAAGCCAAACAGCATCACCAGCAGCGGCGTCATCAATGAGCCGCCACCAACACCGGTTAAGCCGACCAAAAGCCCGACCAGAAGGCCGGACACGATATAGGCAGGCTGAAACCCTAAATTTCCTATCGACATCATAGACTATTAATTACACAGGAGTGAGCATCCGGCAAGCGCCTGGCCAGGGTGGCAATGTTAACTAGCATCCCGCGCCCTTGGATGTGCCTTGCGCCACACCTCCATAAGCTGGCTGGTTTCCACATCCGTATATCGTTGGGTGGTGGAAAGGCTGGCATGGCCGAGGAGTTCCTGGATGGAGCGTAAATCCGCCCCGCCCGCCAGCAAATGGGTGGCGAAGCTGTGGCGCAGCGCGTGCGGGGTGGCGTGTTCGGGCAGGCCGTTCAGGCGGCGGAAATTACGCAGGTTTTTTTGCGCCACCCCGGCATTCAGCCGCCCGCCGTGCAGGCCGGTGAACAGCGGCTCATCGCGCCCAGGGTTCGGGTGCAGCTTTAGCCAGCCGGCCAAGGCGCTACGCAGCGCAGGCAGCAGTGGCACAATGCGTTGCTTGTTGCCCTTGCCGGTCACGCGCAGGGCATCGTCGGCGGCGGGGATGTCGCCCACATTCAGGGCCAGCGCCTCGGCGATGCGCAAACCCGCACCATAGAGCAGCATCATTAGCGCGGCGTCGCGGGCTTGTTCCATGGCGGTATCGGTCGCCTCGCCGATATCGGCGGTTATGCTCAGCGCATCATCGGGTGTGAGCGCCTTTGGCAAGGGATGTTTCGGGCGGGGACGGGTGATGAGGGAGAGCTGGGTGGCATCCACCCCGTGGCGCTGGTGCAGATAGCGAAAGAAGGTGCGCAGGGCGGAGAGCTTGCGGGCACGGGTGGCGTTGATGTCACCGGCCTTGGCGGCAGCGGCGAGGTAGGCGCGGAAATCCGCCGCGCGCAGGGTGCCGAGGGCTTTTGGGGTGGGTGCCTCGCCGGTATGCTCAGCGATGAAAAACAAAAAAGCCCGCACATCGCGGGCATAGGTCTCGACGGTTTTTATCCCGGCCCGGCGTTCAGCGCCGAGCCAGGTGCAGAATTCACTCAGCAGCGCATCGTCAGACAATGCTCTGCCCGGTGGCGGCCCAATCCTTCAGGAAGGCGGCAAGGCCCTTATCGGTGAGCGGGTGGCCATAAAGCTGCTTGATGACGGAAGGCGGAATGGTGGCGACATCGGCACCCATTTTGGCCGCCTCGATCAGATGGATCGGGTTGCGGATGGAGGCCACCAGCACTTCGGTCTTCAGGTTCGGATAGTTGTTATAGATCGTCACGATCTCATGGATCAGATCCATGCCGTTCTGGCCGATATCATCCAACCGGCCGACGAAAGGCGAGATGAAGCTGGCCCCGGCCTTGGCGGCCAGCAGTGCCTGGGCGGCTGAGAAGCAGAGGGTGACGTTCACCATAATGCCCTGCTGAGATAGCGCGTAGCAGGCTTTCAAGCCATCCTGGGTCAATGGCACTTTAATCGCCACATTCGGGGCGATTTTTTTTAGCACATCGGCCTCGGCCAGCATCTGCTTATACTCGGTGGCGGCAACCTCCGCACTCACCGGGCCGGGGACGATCTCGCAGATCTCGGCAATGACTTCGAGAATATTGCGGCCGGATTTGGCGATGAGGGAGGGGTTAGTGGTGACGCCATCCAGCAGGCCGGTGGTGGCAAGCTCCCGGATCTCGGAGATTTCGGCGGTGTCAACAAAGAATTTCATGGGTGGCTTTCCGGTGAACAGGGTCTCTGGTTAAGAGCATACAGCATGGAGCTTGTATCACCCACAACCCGCGTCAGCATCTTGCTCCCTTATAAATTTGGCATGGCCTTCACCTATGAGGCCACAGCCCCGCTGGCGCCAGGCACATTGGTGCGTGTGCCGCTGGGGCGGCGGGCGGTGGTGGGGGTGGTGTGGGACGACCCGCCGGACAGGGATGTGAAAACCCGGAAGGTGGCGGAGGTGCTGGATTTTCCGCCCATGCGGGAGGATTTGCGCAAATTTATCGACTGGGTGGCCGGTTACACCCTGGCCGCGCGCGGTGATGTGCTGGCGCTGAGCCTGAAGGAGCCGTTATTGGCCCCGCCGCCCAAGCGGGCGAAACAATATGAATTTGGCGGCGCAAACCCTGAGCTTCCCGGCCCGGTGCTTTCCAGTATTCAGGAAAATGCCGCCATGGCCCTGCGCGAGGATGTGCGGGCGGGGGCTTTCTCGGTCACGCTGCTGGATGGGGTGACAGGCTCTGGCAAAACCGAAGTGTATCTGGAGGAAGTGGCCGAAGCGCTGCGGCATAAAAAACAGGTGCTGGTGCTGCTGCCGGAAATCGCCCTCTCGGTGCAGATGTTGACGCGATTCGAGGCGCGGTTTGGGGTGCGCCCGGCCGTCTGGCATTCAGAACTTACCCCGGCGCAAAGGCGCGAGACCTATCGGGCGGTGGCGGAGGGGCGGACGGATGTGGTGGTGGGCGCGCGCTCGGCCTTGTTTCTGCCCTTCGCCAATCTCGGCCTCATCGTGGTGGATGAGGAGCACGAGACATCCTTTAAGCAGGAGGATGGGGTGATGTATAATGCGCGGGACATGGCGGTGGTGCGGGGCAAGTTCTGTGCGGCCCCGGTGCTGCTGGTGAGCGCCACGCCCAGCTTAGAAACCGCCGAAAACGCTGCTTCGGGGCGGTATAAAAAGCTCGATCTGCCCGCGCGCCATGGCGGGGCCACGCTGCCGCGCATGGAGGCGCTGGATTTGCGCGAGGCACCGCCCGAACGCGGCAAGTTTCTTTCACCCTTGCTGGTGGCGGCCATGCGCGAAACGCTTTCGCGGGGCGAGCAGGCGATGCTGTTCCTCAACCGGCGGGGCTACGCACCGCTGACGCTCTGCCGCACCTGCGGGCACCGGCTTTCCTGCCCCAATTGTTCGGCCTGGCTGGTGGAGCATAAATCCTCGCCCCGGCTTTCCTGCCATCATTGTGGCCACACCACGCAGCGCCCGGCCCATTGCCCTGCCTGCGAGGCGGAGGGCAG
>JAGWIE010000107.1 GCA_028866445.1 Rhodospirillales bacterium
GCAGAAACCATTGAGACATTGATTGACGCCTGGCTACCATTAACCTTTGCAATGAACGCGCTTAATCGTTCGATGGGGCATAGTGATATGTATCCATTTGTTTTATCTGGGCCGGTTATTCAAAAACTTGGCTTTATTCATAATCTTGTTCGTGGGCAAAAGGCGGCTGAAATTAACAAGCCTGCCAAAATGGCGGCACCCAATCCGCCGCCGCCTTCAGAACCCCCTGCCCCGCCTGGCCCTTCACCCGTAAAGCCGCCAGTGGAGCCACCGCCTGAACCAGGCCCCGACATCCGGCCACCAATTGAAGAGCCGCCAATGGAGCTTCCCCCACAGGAAATTCCGCCGGTTCCCCCTACTGGTGATCCGCCGCCGCTGAGAGCCGGATAGAATGCCGGTTTAAAAATGTTTCCAGCCTGATGAGGCGAGGTTGAGCGGGGCATTATTATCGCCGCTTATCTCAACGCCTTCTCCGGCTTTAAATATCCCAATCCGAGTGATTTTTATCCCCGCGCACACGGCGCAAAGGGCTTCGGTTTTTTCCGGCGAGACGGCGAGAATTAGTTCGTAATCATCGCCGCCGGTAAGACGACGTTCCAAGACCTCCGGCCCGAGTGCCGCGGCTTCAGGTGAGGTGGGTACAAGAGCCGCTTGAACCACAGCGGACAAGCCTGATTCCCGGCAGATATGGCCAAGATCCTGTATCAGGCCATCTGAGATATCGATGGCGGCATTAACAATTCCGGCCAGCGAAAGACCTGTTCGGGGCTCCGGCAGCAAGGAACGCCGGGTTAAGAACCCCGTGGGGTCTGGGCGATTGCCCAGCCTGGCTTCCAGGCCCAAGGCTGCATCGCCAATGGTGCCGGTCACCCAGATTTCATCCCCGGCTTTGGCACCGTTGCGGCGCAGCGCCTGGCCGGGTGCGACATGGCCAAGGAGTGTGGCCGATAGCGCAATGCCCGTGCGTGAGGAGGACGAATCACCGCCCAGCAAGGTGATGCCAAACTGATTCTGATCAGCCGCCAATCCCGCAGCAAACCCTTTAAGCCAGCCCTCCGGCAGATTAGGCGGCAAGGCGGTTGTGAGAAGATAGCCCAAAGGCACAGCGCCCATGGCCGCGAGATCTGACAGATTACGGCGCAGCAGTTTGCGCGCAATCATGGCCGGATCGTCCCCGGGTAGAAAATGCACGGCCTCCAGCATCTGGTCGACCGTAAGAACAAGTTGCCGCCCATGCGGCGGGGTGAGAACGGCTGCGTCATCCTTCAGGCCCAGCCCGGCTTCTCCGGCCAGGGGGGCAAAGAATTCCGCGATCCGGTCGAACTCGTTCATCAGCTTGCGGTGGTGAATTCCGCCGGGCGGAGCAGATGCGCCAATTTATCCAGCACACCATTTATCATGCGAGGTTCCTCGCCCGAGAAAAATCCGTGGGCAACATCAAGATATTCATTGATGACCACCTTGGCCGGAGGCCCATCGGTCATCCAGAGCTCTGCGCCGCCCGCGCGAAGCGAGGCGCGCAGCACAGGGTCCAGCCGGAGCATGGGCCAAGCCTCGGGTAACGCCTGCGTGATCATGCCATCCAGCACATCTTGCTGTTGGGTGGCTGTGCGAACGATGCGGGTGAACAGCGGCACATCGGCTTCCGGTAAATTGCCGTCCTCCAGGCCGCCCTGCCAGGGCAGTTGCCCCATGCGATGGCGGACGAACTGGTCTATAACGGTTTCAGTGCTCATCTCAGCATGTTCTGATTGATAAAGTGCCTGAACGGCAGCGATGCGGGACAAGGTTCGGGAACGGGTCATGACATGAACCTGCGCTTCAAGGCTATTTGTTTGAGACAGGCAACGGCGGCTTCAGCACCCTTATTGGCGCCGGTTTCGCGGGAGCGTGCCTGGGCTTGGGCCAGGGTATCCACCGTTAACAGCCCGGTGCCAAGGCAGAGACGGTTGTTAACCGCCACTTGCATCAATCCATCCATAGCCGCGGTGCAGACAAATTCGTAATGGTCGGTTTCACCGCGTACGACGCAGCCGAGCGCGATGAAGCCATCAAAAGCAGGTTGGGCTGAAGCAGCGATGGCCAGCGCCTGGGGAAGCTCAAACGCCCCTGCGACTTCGATAATTTCAACCGAGGCATTCACCTGGGCAAAAATATCCTGCGCCGCATCCAACATGCCGTCGACGACATTCCGGTAATAAGGCGCGCTGATGGCGAGAATTTTTGGCGGAGCGCCCAGGATCTTTGGAGCCTCGGGCAAGGGAGCGTCAGCGGTGCTCATGGTGCTTCAAATGGCCTCAACACCAGAAAGGCTGCGTTGATCGACAACGTTCAACCCATACCCCTCCAGACCAATGATGTTGCGCTTATGGTTGGAGAGCAGGATCATGTTCTTCACCCCAAGGTCCAGCAGAATTTGTGCACCGGTGCCGTATTCCCGCAGGTCACGGCCTTCGCATTTGCCATCCAGCAAGGCGCGCAAGCCGGTGGACATGGCCTTCTCGCGCTGTTCACGCACGATAACCACGACGCCCCGCCCGGCCTTGGCGATTTCACGCATCGCCCCCTGCAAGGCGGCGAAATGGCCATTGCCCAGAACATCGCTCAGTAGATCCATGCCATGCATACGCACGAGCACGGGTTCATCACCGGAAATATCACCTTTGACCATGGCGAGATGCTCGATGCCATCGACCTTGCTTTCAAAGGCCACCATACGCCAGCTTGTGCCGTCTTGCGCGGTGATGTTGCCTTGTTCAACCCGCTTGACCAGGCGCTCAGTTGTGCGGCGATGGGCAATAAGGTCCGCGATGGTGCCGAGCTTGATGTTGTGGCGCTGGGCGAAGGCCACCAGCTCTGGCAGGCGGGCCATGGTGCCATCGTCGTTGATGATTTCACAGATAACGCCCGCCGGGATAAGCCCGGCCAGACGCGCGATATCCACCGAGGCTTCCGTATGCCCGGCACGGACCAGGGTGCCGCCATCCCGCGCCATAAGAGGGAAAATATGGCCTGGGGAAACGATGTCGTCGCGGCCCAGTTCCGGGTTTATGGCGACGGCCACCGTGCGCGCGCGGTCCGCTGCGGAGATGCCGGTGGATATGCCTTCTCGCGCTTCGATGGAAATGGTGAAGGCGGTTTCATGCCGGCTTCCATTGGCATGGGTCATCAATTTCAGGCCCAGCGCGTCGCAACGGGTTTTGGTCATGGCCAGGCAGACTAAGCCGCGCGCGTGTTTGATCATGAAATTGATCGCATCCGGCGTGGCGAATTGCGCGGGGATAACCAAATCCCCTTCGTTTTCACGATCCTCGTCGTCGACAAGGATAAAAATGCGTCCCGCGCGGGCTTCCTCAATAATTTCAGCTGCTGAGGAGATGTAATCTTGCAGGCCGGTGGTTTCGAGGGATTTGAGGCCGTCCATTAAAAGCAATCCTTTCCCGCGCGGGATTTGAATGCGCCAGCGCGCATTCAAACACCCTTAAAGCTTAGCTGCCGTGCGAGATAGCGCGCCAGCATATCTATTTCCACATTCACCCAGCTTCCGCTGTGCAGCGTTGCAAAATTCGTTTGCGCCGCTGTGTGCGGAATGATGTTTACGCCGAAGCGAAGTCCCTCCACCTCGTTAACGGTGAGTGAAACGCCATTAAGTGCTATGCTGCCCTTGGCCGCCACGAAGGGTGCAAGCGCGGGCGGCAGCTCAAAAACCCAACGGGTGGACCCATTTTCCGGCGTTATAGAGATAACAATCGCCAGACCATCGACATGGCCGGAAACGAGATGGCCGCCTAGCTCATCCCCCAGGCGGAGCGAGCCTTCAAGGTTGACCAGCGTGCCAGGCTGCCATTCCCCCAAAGATGTTTTGGACAATGTTTCGGCTGAGACTTCCACCGTAAACCAGTCGGCCCCTGCCTCAATAACCGTGAGACAAACACCGGAACAGGCAATGGAAGCGCCAAGTTTTTTCTCAGCATCTGCCCAAACCTCGTTTTGCGGCGTTTGGATGGTGAAACGCGCATCCTGCCCGTTACCGATGGCGGTGACGGCGCTGATGCTGCCAACACCCGTAATAAGTCCGGTGAACATTTATGGCTGGCCTATGCGGCGCGAGTGAATTGGGAAAGCATATCATGCCCTAGGCGCTTTGAGAACATGAACGCGAAACGAGGAGCATCTTCGAGCTTTGAAACACCAAAGCCTTGCGCTGCTGGATAGCCATCGCCACCGATAATGCAGGGGGCATGGAACCAGGAAATCCGGTCCACCAACCCGGCGCGCAGCAGCCCGGCGGCCAAGGTGCCACCGCCTTCGGCCAACACCCGGGTGAGCCCTCCTTGTGCCAAAGCGGACATGCCTGCGCGCAAATCAACCCCGGCATTGGTGCCTGGAAGTTCGATTAGTTTAACACCTGCATCTTCCAGCGCCCGGCGGCGGAGTTTATCCGCGCCATCCCGATGTAAAATCCACAGAGGATGCTGGGCAGCACCGCGCACAAGCTTGGAGAGCAAGGGCGTGCGCAGATGCGAATCGACCACGATTCTAACCAGCGGGGCCGTGCGAAACCCCTCGATCCGGCAGGTAAGCTCTGGGTTGTCCTCCAGCACCGTGCCAACGCCCGTCAGCACCGCATCGTGCCGCCCGCGCATGGCGTGCACCGCGCGGCGGGCTTCAGTACCAGTGATCCATTGGGATTCACGGCCAGCGGTTGCAATCCGGCCATCCAGCGAGGTGGCGAGCTTGAGGTGAAGCAATGGCCGCTGTTCCAGCTGAACGGTCACAAAACCGGCGATGACTTCTTCACATTCCTGCCGGAGCACATTTTCGGTAACCTGGATACCGGCTGATTTGAGCCGGGCGATGCCGGAGCCGTTGACCTTTGGGTGCGGATCTTGCGCGCCGAGGACAACACGGGTGATGCCAGCAGCAATTAGCACTTCAGTACACGGACCTGATTTTCCAGTAAAACTACACGGCTCAAGCGTGACGTACGCGGTGCCACCACGCGCCTGTTCGCCTGCCGCACGCAGCGCGATCACCTCGGCATGCGGCCGACCACCAGGCGCTGTGAAACCCCGCCCGGCGACGCGACCATTTTTTACGATAACGCAGCCGACCGAAGGATTGGGAGCCGTTTGCCCCAGGCCACGTTTGGCAAGGGCAATCGCCGTGCGCATGAACTCAATATCACTCATTCCGTGGAATTATCCGGCTTCGCCAAAGGCGTACCTTCCATGTCACCAAGAAAAGCTTCAAAATCCTTAGCTTCCCTGAAATCTCTGTAAACAGAGGCGAAGCGAACATAGGCCACCGCGTCCACTTCCTTCAGGGCTTCCATCACCGCCTCACCGATGGATTCGCTGCGGACCTCACCATCGCCGCTGGCTTCCAGCTTGCGCACGATGCCGTTGACGATCCGCTCCTGCCGGTCTTCATCCACCGGGCGCTTGTTCAGCGCCACGCGGATGGAGCGGGCGAGCTTGTCACGGTCGAACGCTACGCGGCGGCCATCAGCCTTCAGCACGGTGAGCTCACGCAATTGCACACGCTCAACCGTGGTGAAGCGCTGCCCGCACCCGGCGCAGAAGCGGCGCCGGCGGATGGCGCTGCCATCATCCGTGGGGCGGCTATCCTTCACCTGGGTGTC
>JAGWIE010000108.1 GCA_028866445.1 Rhodospirillales bacterium
TCCGGATTCCTGCCTCGGGTGAAGGCCGTGCTTGGCCCCACCAACACTGGCAAGACGCATCTGGCGATGGAGCGTTTGCTCTCTCACGCCTCGGGCATCATCGGCTTTCCGCTGCGCCTGCTCGCCCGCGAAAATTACGACCGCATGGTAAAAGCCAAGGGCATTAAATCCGTCGCCCTCATCACGGGTGAGGAAAAAATCGTCCCGCCCGGGGCACGCTGGTTCTCCTGCACGGTGGAAGCAATGCCGCTGGACCGCAAGGTGGAATTCCTCGCCGTCGACGAAATCCAGCTCTGCGCAGACCCCGATCGCGGCCATGTCTTCACAGACCGCCTGCTTAACGCCCGCGGCCTTGTCGAAACGATGTTTTTAGGGGCGGACACCATCGCGCCTTTAATGCGCCGCCTCATCCCCGGCGTGGAAATCGAAACCCGCCCGCGCCTCTCTCAACTCACCTTCGCCGGTTCGGCAAAACTCAACCGCCTGCCGCCGCGCTCGGCCATCGTCGCCTTCTCCGCCGCCGAGGTTTACGCCATCGCCGAGGCCGTGCGCCGCCGCCGGGGTGGTTGTGCTGTCGTCATGGGCCGCCTTTCGCCCCGCACCCGCAACGCCCAGGTGGCTTTGTACCAAGACAAAGAGGTGGATTTCCTGGTGGCAACAGACGCCATCGGCATGGGTTTGAACATGGATGTCAACCATGTCGCCTTCGCGGGCTTGCGCAAATTCGATGGCCGCCAGCCCCGCCTGCTCACCCCCGCTGAAATGGCGCAGATTGCCGGGCGCGCCGGGCGCGGTATGCGGGATGGCACATTCGGCACCACGGCGGATTGCCCCGCCCTGGACGAAGACATGGCGGAAAAAATCGAATCCCATGAATTCGACCCCCTGGAACAAATAGTCTGGCGCAACAGCGAACTGAACCTCGCCTCCGTCCCCGCCTTGCTGGAAAGCCTCACCACATCGCCCAACCGCCAGGGGCTGGTGCGCGGTAACGAGGCGGCGGACGTGCAAACGCTGGATGCCCTCTCGCGCGATGCCGAGCTTATGCGCCGCGCCCAGGGCCGTGCCGCCACCCGCCTGCTATGGGAAGCCTGCCAGATCCCGGATTTCAGAAAACTCGCCACGGACGCTCATGTAAAACTCGTCGCCAAGGTATTTACCCATCTGCTCGCCAAAGAGAAATTGCCTGTCGATTGGGTGGCGGGCGAGATCGAAAACCTTGACCGTCTGGAAGGTGACATCGATACGTTAATGCAGAGGCTGACGGACGTGCGCGTTTGGGCCTATATAACCGCGCGGGCGGACTGGATGGCCGATGCCGATACCTGGGCCATGCGCGCCAGGGCGGTGGAGGACAGACTTTCCGACACGTTGCATATGAAATTAATGGCGCGGTTTGTAGATAAGAGGGCGGCACATTTGACGAGACGGTTGGAAGAGGCTGAGGCCGAAGAATTGCAGGCCGTTGTTGCGGCGGATGGGCTGGTAACGGTCGAGGGCCACGATGTCGGCCGGATCGAGGGCTTTCAGTTCCACCCGGACCCCGCCACCCAGGGGCCGGAGAAAAAAATCCTGCTGCGTGCTGCCCGCCGTGCCTTGAGCGTGGAAATGCCGCGCCGGATTCTCGCCGCCGAAACCGCCGCCGATGACGCCATCATCTTGTCTGATGACCGGCATTTCGTTTGGGAAGGCGTGAAGATCGCCCGGCTGAAAAAAACCGACATCTTCCTTAAGCCCGGAATCGAAGTTCTGCATTCGGAGTTCCTGGACGGTTTGGCCCGTGAGCGCATCCGCGCCCGGCTCGCCGCGTGGCTGGCCACCGAGACGGAAAAACGCCTCGGCGCGCTGTTGAAAGCCATGGAAAACCCGCCCGCACCCTTGCGCGGCATCGTGCATCGCCTTTCCGAATCCGGCGGCGTACTGCCGCCCGAGCCTTTCACGCCGGAGCTGCGGCAGGAGGCAAAAACCTTCGGCATCGATATGGGGCGCTTTGCCATGTATCTGCCTGCCGCGCTGAAACCCGGCGCCGCCCGGCTGCGCGCTTTATTCTGGGGCGTGTGGTACGACCGTATTCCGCCGGAACTACCCACCCCCGGCCTGGTCTGCGCGCCCATGCCGGCCAATTGGGGGCATGACTTCGCCCTGGCCATGGGCTGGGTGCAGGTGAACGACATCATGATCCGCCTCGACGTGGTGGAGCGTATCACCCGCGAGCTGCATTACCTTATGCGCAAGCATCAGATCATGCTGCCCGCCAACCTTGGCAGCCGCATGGGGCTGAAGCCGGAGCAACTGGCCCCCACGCTGAACGTGCTGGGCTTCCGCCTGTTTCCAGCGCAGGAACAAGGGGATAAATATTTCGGCCCGCCGGCGCCTGCCATGCTGGGCCGGCGTAAGCAGGAACACCACCAGCAGCAACGCCAACCCGCCGCCCCGGCCCGCAAACAGGAACGCGCGAAAGAGCCCGAGCCGGTAGCGGTGGACGCAGACAACCCCTTCGCAGCCCTGGCGGCTCTGAAAGTCGCGCGGCGCTAATTGGCGGAGCCGGAAACAGGCTGGCTGCGGCTGGACAAATTCCTGGTCTTCGCGCGTTTTTGCAAAACCCGCTCGGTGGCGGAGGAGCTGGTGGAAAACGGCGCCGTCCGCATCAACCGCCAACCCACAGACAAACCCCATGCCAAACTCCGCCCCGGCGATGTGCTGACCCTCGCCTTGCCGCAGGGGGTAAAAGTGGTGGAAATTCTGCTCCTCCCCGCCCGCCGCGGCTCCGCCACTGTGGCGCAGGAATTGTATCGGGAAATTGGATGAAATGCCCGGCAAACCCCGTCATTAACAGCGATCCTAATCACCCTTGTGGGACTCTTCACTGTTGCGTTCGGCGCGCTGCACCTCGCAATCCATAAATCCGTGCTTCATGCCGTGGTCTTTGGCATTATCTGCGTCAGCGCGGCTGGCTGCTCCATGGTTTTCACACGCCGCCGCCAGCAGCACCACGAAGACCGTGAGCGCCGCTTCAAGGAGCGGAAACCTCCCACCTTGCCTTAAAGCGCGCGGACGCGCATAGGGGGATCCAAATTTACGCGAGCCTTTAGGAGTGCCTGATGACCTACGTGGTCACCGAAAACTGCATCAAGTGCAAATTCATGGATTGTATCGAAGTCTGCCCGGTCGATTGCTTCTATGTTGGCGAAAATTTCCTGGTCATCAGCCCGGATGAGTGCATCGATTGCGGCGTGTGCGAGCCGGAATGCCCAGCCGAGGCCATTGTGCCGGACAGCGACGACCGCGCCGCACATTGGCTGGAGCGCAACCGCGACCTCTCCAAATCCTGGCCCAATATCACCCGCAAAGGCACCCCGCCGGCCGATGCCGAGGAGTGGAAAGACAAACCCGGCAAGGAAGCCATGCTCTCTCTGGAGCCGGGCAAGCCGTAAATCACCGCCGCGCGCGTGACGAGCGGCCAAAAATCTGATACAATCCTCCGAGTCAGCCGGGGCGGTTTACCGCGCCCGGCCGTTTATTGTTAAGGCGGCGCCCCGCGCGCCGTGCCAGCGGAGTGGTAATGACGGAAAAGCAGAAAACCGGTGCTTCCAAGAAGGCCGTGAAACCCGAACTGGAAGACGCTGCGCCAAAGGCACCCGCCGCGCCGAAGCCACCCGCAGCAGCAAAGGCAACTGCCGCGCCGAAGCCATCCGCCGCCGAGCCGCAGAAGGAAGCACCTAAAGAAGCACCCCCCGCTCCGGCCCCGGCGGCCCCGGCCCCGGTGATGCATGGCGGCATTCCCGCCGGGCCCATCCGCCCGCTGGCCCCGCCGCGCGCCCCCGCCAAGGCCGAAATCTTCAAGGAAGGCGATTATGTGGTCTACCCCACCCATGGCGTCGGCAAGGTGGACCGCATCGGCGTGGAAGAGATTGCCGGGCATAAGCTGGAACTCATCTGCATCACCTTTACCGAAAACCGCATGACCCTGCGCGTGCCCACCAACAAGGCCCGCACTGCCGGTTTGCGTAAACTCACCTCCAAAAAGAGCTTCGATGAGGTTCTTGCCGTGCTGAAAGGCCGGGCGCGCATCAAGCGCACCATGTGGTCCCGCCGCGCGCAGGAATACGAGGCGAAGATCAATTCCGGCGACCCCTCCGCCATCGCCGAGGTAGTGCGCGACCTGCACCGCAATGCCGGGCAGCCGGATCAGAGCTTCTCCGAACGGCAGATTTACGAATCAGCCCTGGACCGCCTGGCGGCCGAATACGCAGCACTGGAACAGGTGGACAAACCCACGGCGATTGAGAAGCTGCTGGGGCATTTGAAGTCTGAATAAAAAAGGGGGCCGCAAGGCCCCTTTTTTACCGGCCTCCCGCGCCGGTTCAGGACGGCGCGTCGAACCGCTCCGCCAGCGGGTCGAACAGCAGGCCATCGCCGAGACCTGGCAGTCGCAGCAGCCTGTGCGGCTTTAGATGCGACCAGCTGACAGTCTCAGCGTTGCTATCAATTTCGCCATTTGTCGTCTTAACCCGGCCTGTGAGGTAATCGGCGCTTACGCCGTCCATCTTGCCGGAATTACGGCTGACTGTTGTGCTGTCATACCCCACCAGCACAACCTGCCCATGCCGATATCTGAAGGTGAAGGTCACATCTTCCGTTTGCCAGGAGCCTGCGTCATAAAAACTGCTCACATCGATCTGAAATGCGCCATTTTTAAACAGCACCCCGCCATTGGCGTCAAAAGGATCCTCCATGTCGGGGTCTGTGTGCCGGGTAATCAGATCATGATTGGAAGCAATCAGCCGGTAGCCGTCCTTTCCGCCCAGCGCCACAAGCAGAATCCGCGGATTGCTATCGAGTGGGTCCTCGCCAAGCCCATCAGGGTTAGGAATGATGTTTTTCGGTGACTGATCGCGCAGAACCAGCATCAAATCCGGCACGCCATCGCCGTTTAAATCCCCCCTCGCCTGAGCCTCAAGCGCCCATCCCTTGGGAACAAACCCCGCGCCGGAAGCCGCGTGTACAGGCAAATGTGGCCAGACCGGCGGCGGAATGGTCAGCTCCTGCGCCGCGGCACAACCTGCTAAAGCCACGTAAACCGCCAATGCGGCGCAGAAAATTTTGGGAATCACGCCGCCGTGCCGCCGATGGTGAGGCCGGAGAGCTTCAATGTCGGCTGGCCCACACCCACGGGCACGCCCTGGCCGTTCTTGCCGCAGGTGCCAATGCCGGGGTCCAGCGCCGGGTCGTTGCCGATCATCTCCACCTTGGTCAGCGCATCCGGCCCGTTGCCGATCAGCGTCGCCCCCTTCACCGGGGTCGTCACCTTGCCGTCCTCGATCAGATAAGCCTCGGAAGCGGCGAAAACGAATTTACCGGAGGTGATATCCACCTGTCCGCCGCCAAAATTCACGGCATACAAGCCGCGCTTCACGGAACGGATCATATCTTCCTTATTATCCTGCCCGCCGAGCATGATGGTGTTGGTCATGCGCGGCATGGGGGCGTGGGCGTAGCTCTGGCGGCGGCCATTGCCGGTGGCGCGCATGTTCATCAGCCTTGCATTCTGCCGGTCCTGAATAAAACCGGTGAGAATACCGTCCTCGATCATCACGGTGCGGGAGGTGGGTGTGCCCTCATCGTCGATGGT
>JAGWIE010000109.1 GCA_028866445.1 Rhodospirillales bacterium
GACAAAAACCCCTCGAACGCGTTCTGATGCACATACCGAGGGGAGCTCCGAGACGGAGCTGAGACGTCGCCAGGGGAATTTCCCGCCGCGATAAACCCTTTGAACCTGATCCGGTTAACACCGGCGGAGGGACGGGATTTATCAGGCGCAAAGCGTCCCCGCTCTCCATTTCATTGTTGAGGAGAGTGCGCGTGCAACACCAAACCAAACCTGCTTCCGTTACCACCGGCCCCGTCATAGGGTCTAAGAAAATTCACATCACCGCCCCGGGTCGCAGCGATATCTCCGTGCCGTTTCGTGAGATTGCACTCCACCCCAGCGCACAGGAACCGCCCTTCCCGCTCTACGACACATCAGGCCCCTATACCGATGCGAACCAGGCCATTGACCTCGACGCCGGGCTGGCCAAGCCACGGGCGAGCTGGGTGGCCGCACGCGGGTTTGCCAAACTCGCCGGCCGGCTTGTGCAACCGGCTGATAATGGCTTTGCCGCGGCAGAAATGCTGGTGCAGCCCTGCCCTGCCCAGCATGAAATACATACGGGAAAAGCAGGTCAACGCGTCACGCAGCTTGAATATGCGCGTGCTGGCATCATCACAGAAGAGATGATCTACGTTGCCCACCGTGAAAATTTGGGCCGGGCGGCAGCTATGCCAGGGGCCGCAGCGCGCCTGGAGGATGGCGAGCGTTTCGGTGCCAACATCCCGGATTTCGTAACGCCAGAATTTGTCCGCGCGGAAATCGCGGCCGGGCGCGCCATAATCCCGGCCAATATCAACCACCCGGAAGTTGAGCCTATGATTATCGGCCGCAATTTCCTGGTAAAAATCAATGCCAATATCGGCAACTCGGCGGTCACGTCTTCTGCCGCCGAGGAGGTGGAAAAGCTCGTCTGGGCGATACGCTGGGGTGCTGATACGGTTATGGATCTTTCCACCGGGCGCAACATTCATAACATCCGTGGCTGGATATTGCGTAATTCCCCAGTTCCCATTGGCACCGTACCCATCTATCAGGCGCTAGAGAAAGTTCATGGTGATGCCTCAAAACTTGACTGGGACGTATTTAAAGACACGCTTATTGAGCAAGCCGAACAAGGCGTGGATTATTTCACCATTCATGCCGGCGTGCGGCTGGCACATATTCCGCTTACGGCAAAGCGTGTCACCGGCATCGTCTCGCGCGGCGGCTCTATCATGGCGCAATGGTGCCTCTCGCATCACCGGGAAAGCTTTCTCTATGAGAATTTCAGCGAAATTTGCGACATCATGCGTAAATACGATGTCTCCTTCTCGCTCGGTGATGGATTGCGTCCCGGCTCCAACGCCGATGCCAACGATGCCGCGCAATTCGCCGAGTTGGAAACATTGGGGGAGCTGACGCAAATCGCCTGGGCCAAAGGCTGCCAGGTGATGATCGAAGGCCCCGGCCATGTGCCCATGCACAAGATCAAAGCGAATATGGATAAACAACTTGTCACCTGCGGCGAGGCGCCGTTCTACACACTCGGGCCGTTAACAACCGACATCGCCCCCGGCTATGACCATATCACCTCCGCCATCGGTGCCGCGATGATCGGTTGGTTCGGCACCGCAATGCTTTGTTATGTCACACCCAAAGAACATCTTGGTCTGCCAAACCGGGAAGATGTTAAAACCGGCGTCATAACCTATAAACTTGCGGCCCATGCGGCGGATCTGGCCAAGGGCCACCCGGCGGCCAGATTGCGTGACGACGCCATATCCCGCGCCCGGTTTGAATTTCGCTGGGAAGACCAGTTTAATTTGGGGCTCGACCCGGATACAGCCCGCGCGTTCCATGATGAAACCCTGCCCAAGGAGGCCCATAAAACCGCGCATTTCTGCTCTATGTGCGGGCCGAAATTCTGTTCGATGAAAATCAGCCACGATATCCGGGAAGACGCCGCGCGCGTGGCTGGCCTGGAAGAGAAAAGGGCCGATTTTAACGAAGGCGGCCAGAAGATTCGCGTGCCAATCACGGATATCTAATCGCCTCGAATCATCCAGTCTTGATAAACACCCTCCAGGCAAAGCGGCTCAATTTCGATGATAATTTTATCATTCTCATTCTGCGGCTTTGCCGGACCTGAATGCCATGCGCCCCAGCACCCCGTCGCGCAGAACGAAATGATGCAGCAGCGCGACGGCGGCATGTGCGCCGGCTAAAACAATGATCACCCAAGCATTCCAATCATGTATTTGGTCCACGAAATGGCCTGTTGCCCTGGAAAATGTGCCGAAGGGCGATGCGATGAGCAGGCCGAAAAAACTAAGCGGGTGATTATCGGTCCAACGGGTTGCCACGCCTAGGACAATCTCCGCCGCCAGCAGCACATAAAGCGTACGGTGCATAAGCCGCGCCAGCAGAGCCATCAGGTCGGGGCCATCGTTGAAATGAGTCCGATGGCTAGGCAAGCGCCAAATAATGCGGGTAGCGAAAACCGCTGCCAGCACCAGGCCAAAAGACATATGACCAAGCACCATTAAACGATGTGCAGGCCGAGGGAAAAACCCCCATAATTCGGCGAGTCCAAATTGCAGAATGACGAGACCTGCCGTGAGCCAATGCAATGCGACCGTCATCTGGTCGTAGCGCAAGCTAGCTTGTACGGCCGGAGAAGTTTCGGTTTTCATCGTAGAACACATCCTTAAGCGACAACGTTAATTCCTAGCCATACCTGCGCAAGTAATGCTTAAAAGTGCTATTTCGATGATAAATTTGTCATTTTCATGCCTCGGTGAGCGGAAAATACAGGCATACCCCCGCACCGGGCTTCCACACAGTCCCACTCGGTACGAACAGCACCGGCGTGGCTCTCCCGGCATTGCGCCGGCGTTTCAACACCTTCCAACCGCCCAAATTCGGCAACATCACATCAAGAATGTTGACATAAAATGCATCCCGGATTTTTCCGCTCAGCACTCATGGAGCCGCTCGGTACTGCTTTCCAAATGGAGGTCTGGCGTTCCTTCGCGCCATATGCTTGGAATATGCTCGCCACGTTTGGCCGTGAAAATATGGATTTTCCATGATTAGCGTCTTTGACCTGTTCAAGATTGGCATCGGTCCCTCCTCGTCGCATACCGTTGGGCCAATGCGAGCGGCCCATTCCTTCACATCTGGGCTGAAGCAAGCCGGGCAGCTTGCCCGCGTCACCCGGCTGCGGGTCACGTTGTTCGGCTCCCTGGCATGGACAGGTAAAGGCCACGCCACCGACAAAGCCGTACTTCTGGGCCTGGCAGGTGAATTGCCGGATACAATTGACCCCGACCATGCCGACACGCTGGTGGCAGATATCACCGCGCGCGGGGCAATCAATCTGGAGGGCAGAGGCATCGCTTTCGTGCCTGCTGAAGACATTATTTTCAACCGTGACACCGCGCCCCCCCGGCACCCCAACACCTTGGCGTTCGAAGCGTTCGATGAAGCTGGGGCGCTGGTCGCCGCCGAGCGTTGGTGCTCGATCGGCGGGGGCTTCGTTACCCGCGAAGATGAACCTGCTGGTCTCGGCACCATCACCACGCAGGTGCCGTATCCGTTCGCCAACGCCGTCGCGCTGCTCTCAATAGGCCAGGAAACCGGCCTCACCATCGCCCAAATCGTCCGCGCCAACGAGCTGGCGCTGCGCCCCGCCGCCGAGGTGCTGGCGCATGTCGATCGGATCATTACCGTCATGATGGCGGCGATTGAGCGCGGGCTAAAGGGCGAAGGCGTGCTCCCAGGGGCGCTCAAAGTCCCCCGCCGGGCACGCGCGCTGCACGAGCGGCTCGAGGCCGATACCAGCCGCAACGACCTGGCCCCGCATGAAAAAATGGATTGGGTCAGCCTGTTCGCTATGGCCGTGAACGAGGAGAATGCCGCCGGCGGGCGCGTTGTTACCGCACCCACCAATGGCGCAGCCGGGGTTATCCCCGCGGTGCTGCGCTATTATAACGATATGTGCCCCGGTGCCACGCATGAGGGTATGCGCAATTTTGTCTTCACCGCTACCGCGATTGGCGGCTTGTTTAAAACCAACGCCTCTATCTCGGGGGCCGAAGTTGGCTGCCAGGGTGAGGTCGGCGTGGCTGCCTCAATGGCTGCGGCGGGGTTGGCGGCTGCGCGCGGTGCCTCCAACGCCCAAATCGAAAACGCCGCCGAAATCGCCATGGAACATCATCTCGGCATGACCTGCGACCCCATTGGCGGGCTGGTGCAGATCCCCTGCATCGAGCGCAATGCATTCGGCGCCATCAAGGCGATCAGCGCCGCCTCCCTCGCCCGGCGCGGCGATGGCTCACACATCGTCTCACTCGACCAGGTGATCGCCACCATGCGCCAGACCGGGGCGGACATGAACACAAAATATAAAGAAACCTCGCTAGGCGGCCTAGCGGCCAATTTCATCGAGTGCTGAAACCGCGAAGGTTCTTTGCCACGGTCGATCCTTCACGTACTCATAAATTGCGCCTGCGGCTGAAGCGTGTTGGCGCAACTGGGCGGCAAGCCGCCTACCGCCGGATATGATGGCTATGACAGTTGACCGTGGAGCGGGGGCGCATTGTGCTGGCGGAGTTTGGCTATGGCGGTAAGCTGATGCCAAGTTTTCCGCGATGGCTGCTGGACGCTACCAAACCGACCCGTGCCGGGTGGTTTCGGAAGGGCTGGATGCTACCCACGGTTTATTGGCAAGGAATGTTAAAAGGTCTGGAATGGATAATTCGGCCAGGGCAGCGGAACGCCCCGATGCAGCCGCGCTGAAGCCGCGATGGCGTTGGATACCGCACAATATCTTCTGGGTGCCCTGAGCGGCGGCTTGGTTGGTTTCACGCTTGGCCTCGTCGGCGGGGGCGGTTCCATTCTGGCAGTCCCGCTCATGGTCTATCTGGTTGGCGTATCAGATGCGCATGTCGCCATCGGCACCAGCGCCCTGGCCGTGGCGGCCAACGCCCTCACCGGGCTGGCCAGCCATGCCCGGGCGCACACGGTGAAGTGGCGGTGCGGCGGAATTTACGCTGTCGCGGGCATTGCTGGGGCCTTTGCGGGGTCAACGCTAGGCAAGGCCGTGAATGGTCAAAAATTGCTGTTTCTGTTTGCGGTTCTGATGATCGGCATTGGTATTCTCATGCTCCGCGGCCGGCATGACCAAGGTGTAACAGGCGCGCAATGCACGCGCGAAAACGCCCCGAAAGTTGCCGGGTTCGGTTTGGCCACCGGCATTTTCTCAGGATTTTTTGGCATTGGCGGCGGGTTTTTGATCGTGCCAGGGCTGATCGCTTCCACGCGAATGCCCATCATCAATGCGGTCGGCACATCGCTGATGGCGGTGGCAGCGTTCGGCCTTACCACGGCGCTGAATTATGCAGCCTCAGGATTGATTGATTGGGGGCTGGCGCTGGTGTTTATCAGCGGTGGCGTTGCTGGTGGCGTCTTTGGGGTCGTAGCCGCACATAAGCTGGCGGGAAACAGGGGGCAGCTCACCACGATCTTCGCAAGCCTGGTTTTCGTGGTCGCAGCTTACATGATGTGGCGCAGCAGCACGGTGTTTGTACACGCATTGTAATGGCTGGTCTCTGGTGCAATCCATACAATCGCGGATCAATAGACCAACAAGC
>JAGWIE010000110.1 GCA_028866445.1 Rhodospirillales bacterium
GAGGTAACCACCATAACTTTAGGCATTATATTTTACTCCTGTCCGGCGGTGTCATCTTAATCCAGTGCGGTAATTTTAAGCGCGCCATCCTGCTGCCTTATCTGCACGGCGCGGCCGTCAAGATGTTCGTTCCAATCATCCGCCGTACCGTAAATGCCATCTATGGCGACCAGCTCAGCGCTTAATCTGCCGCAAAAAATCCGCGCCGCTGCCCCGGTTTTTACCCCGGCGACAAGGCGACCGCGCACAGTGCCATAAACATGCAGAGAGCCACCAGCTACGACCTCAGCTCCAGAAGCAACGGAGCCGATGATGGTGACATCTCCATCTTCAAAAACGATCGATTGACCGGAACGCACTGGCCGGTCGATTATCAGCGAGGCGGATGCCGGGACAGGCTTTGGCATTTCCTCTGGCAGGGCAATATCGCGGCCGAACTGGTCATCGCCCTCACTTTTCTGCCGCAAATCCAACAATGCCTCAAACCGCGTGCCTCCAAGCCGGGAACGCTCGATCCCTTCCACGCCGATCAGCGACAATCCGCGCATATCCAACGCATAAAGCAATGCGGCTGGGTCGCCGCCCTCGCCCTGCAACGCAGAAAAATTGACGATCATGGGCTTGCGTGCGAAATATCCGGGTGCCCGTTCCATCTGTGCATCCAGCGCGACCAGCCAGTCGCGAACCGGCAGCTCCGGCACCAGGATAAACGCCATGAAACTGCGCCCACGGATTCGCAATTTTGGAAGCAGTGCAGCCTCACCAGCCATGGCGCGAGCCAGGGATTTTTAAAGGCCGCTCTGATCCGGCGACAAAGTATTTAACATCCGCACCCATGATCGCGTGAGCGTTATCCATGGTGCCCGATTCAGGTCAAGCCACCGGGCATTAAGGACTCGTAAGATCAAACGTCGCGCGCGCGGAAGGGCCGTGGCCAACGCCATCCCTTGAATAATCCACGGCGACTCAGCGGCTCGAAAATCGCGTCCGGGCCTTCAGGGTCAAGAATTTCATTATCAGCCAGCCATTCCTTAACGGCCCCCAGTTCCGGCATTTCAAATGGAGCAAAGCAACGGCGGCCATCGGCATTCTCGCTTAGTGTTTCAATCGTCGCGATCAACGAACCCGTCTCCTCAAAACGGCGCGCAACATCTGCTACGGCAAGGTCAACATGCTCGGCGATGAGGTCATGCATGATCTCATCGATTTTGCTTGGAAGTGCCTCATTTCCGGCTTCGTCAGCCGCTAAAATCACGTCGCATTCCGTGTCCAGCTTCAGCGATCTGTTGTTAAAATTCGATGAGCCGAGCCTGAGGTAAGTATTATCGACAATTGTAACCTTGGCGTGGACATAAATCTCGTTTCCGCCCTTTGTCAGCGCGTGAAAGACACGGAACCGCCCGTATTTATCAACACGCTGCAATGCCTGGACCAATCTGGCACGGGCAGAATCCATGGCAATCGGCTCAATCCACCCTTCCGCGCTGACAGGGTTGACGATGACAATTTCCGGGCCGTTTTCTTCCGTTAATCTGCGCGCAATGGCATGAGCAACCCGGCGCGAGGCGAAATACTGGCTTTCGGCATAGATCCATTTTTTTGCCCTTAAAATCAGATCGATATACATCTGTTCGATTTCAAAAACCGGCTCACGGTCGGGCATTTCAGGGATTGTCCGCGCTATCGCAAGGCGGATGTCTCGGAAAGTCGGCGCCAGCCCGTCTGGCCAGCAATCATGCAGGTCAGTTTCAGCGGGCAAAGTTTCGCCCGTGGCGGCAAGCCAGCGCTGGCGGGCCAGCTCTCCCATTGCGCGCGCCGCCGCGCCATCAAACGCGCTTGTCGCGTCGTGCCAGGGCTTAAGCGGCGTACCGTCTGGCGCGACCCTCTCAGGGTCGTCGTCGAGATGGCTTCGCTTGTCCCACCGGCCGAGCGTCATGTCGATACCACCACAGAATGCCAGGCAATCATCGATCACCACGATTTTTTGGTGATGAGAACCGGCCAAGGGGTGCGCGCCATCAAGCTTCAAGGTGATCTGCTTATGCAGCTTCCACCGCAGAATGGTGAGCAATGTTCTGCCCCGGAACATTGATTTAAACGCGCCCGTATCCCATCGCAGGAGCCTTATTTCGAGGGAGGGTGTTTGCTTTGCCAGCCAGACGATGAAATCTCCCAGATTTCTTGGTCCATCATCGGTGCAATCGCCCAATTGTATCCGGGCGTCAAAATCCCAACCGATGAGGTAAATGCTATGCCGGGCCTTCAGCATGGCCTTGCGCGCGGCGACAAAATAATCTGCCGCGTCGACAATGAACGAAAAGCGCTCGGCTGCCTCGGTTCTCCAGCAATTACGCCCCTCCTCCAAAAGCAGTGTGGCAAAATTGGTCGGCGGAGAGCCGAAAGAGACTTGGTCAATTCCAGACATGTCACTCTATCCTGTGTTGGCCAACAAGCTCCGCCGCAAGCTACCGCCTTGCTACAGAAAACAGAGGTAGGAAATAACGCGACGTGACGCACCCAGACGCTTCATTAACTTTTATTAAACTGTCCGGAAAAGCCATTTGCTACCGCCCGTTCTTTGTACTTAACTCGCGTTGATGGTTCTTCCGAAAGGAGGATGAAAAGGGAACGCGGTTGAATGCCGTGGCTGCCCCCGCAACTGTGAGCGGCGAGTTACTCATCACAAGGCCACTGGGTTATTCCGGGAAGGCGATGAGGTACGGAGACCCGCGAGCCAGGAGACCTGCCATCAAGAGGCGTCGACGCATTCACACCGGCGGGGTGCTCCGGTGAAGGTTCAGGTTCTGCTGCCTGGCCTGTTTGCTGAGACAAATGCCAATAAAGGCAGACTATTCATGTTCAAAACTCTACAGCTCGTCTTCAACGATGGCTCGGCCGATGTGCGCGGCAAGGTCATCGGGATCTATATACTTCTCATCGCCGCCAACGTTGGTGCTTGGGCCTGGGCGCTCATCGCCTTCCACAGCCACCCGGTGCTGCTGGGAACTTCCCTGCTGGCTTATGGCTTCGGCCTGCGCCACGCGGTGGATGCTGACCACATCGCCGCCATCGACAACGTGACGCGCAAGCTCATGCAGGAGGGTAAGCGCCCGGTTACTGTCGGGTTCTTCTTCTCGATCGGGCATTCTCTCGTGCTTCTCATCGGCACCGCCATCATCGCGGTGGCCGTGATGAGCCTGCAAACGGGCTTCAACCAGTTCAACGACATTGCCGGAATCGTAAGTACCGTCATTTCCGGATCTTTTCTTCTTATCATGGCGATCCTGAATCTCGCCGTCGCGCGGGGCGTATACAAGGCCTACCGCCATATCCGCCGCGGTGGCAGCTACGATGACGATAACTTCAACCTTCTGCTCAACAACCGCGGCCTGATCGCCCGGGTGCTGCGGCCGCTTTTCCGCCTCGTCAACCAGAGCTGGCAAATGCTGCCGGTCGGGTTTCTCTTCGGCTTGGGGTTTGATACGGTGACTGAGGTCAGTCTGCTGACCGTGGCCGGGACGGAAGCAAGCCATGGGTTGCCGGTATGGTCAATCCTCGCGTTTCCGGCGCTCTTCTCCGTGGGCATGTCGCTGGTCGATACGACAGACGGAATCATGATGCTCGGCGCCTATGGTTGGGCCTTCGTCAAACCGATCCGCAAGCTCTATTACAATCTCACCATCACCATCGTTTCGGCGGTCGTGGCCATCCTCATCGGTGGCATCGAAACGCTGGGGCTGATCGCGGGGGAGCTGAAACTGCAAGGCTGGTTTTGGGACCGGATGAATGACCTGAATAATAATTTGGGGCTGCTCGGCTACGGCATTATCAGCATTTTCGCGGCGGCCTGGATCATCTCCCTCCTCGTCTACCGCATCAAAAAACTAGACGAGTTTGAGTTCACCACACCTACAAAAATGCCATAGAACATGCCAGCCTGTTCAGTGCGCTTTGCTATGCCTGTGCCGGTGGTGCAGGTCTGGGTAATGCGCGTGCCGGTGAACAAGAAGCGGGTGGCGGTGCCGGTGTGAATGTGACTCGCCAGCCGGCGTGTTCTCGTCATGCTCATGCTGGTGGTGCTCATCATGAAAATGGCGGTGCTCATGTTCCATTTCTTCATGCACATGGTCGTGTTCGTGCCGTTCGGCCAGATGCAGCCAGAGGCCGATGCCCATGAGCGCACCTGCAACCACAAGCCTGGCGGCTATGGGCTCACCCAGCACGCCCACGGCAAGCGCCGCGCCGATGAAAGGTGCCAGCGAGAAATAGGCGCTTGTGCGGGCGGTTCCAAGATGGCGAAGTGCCAGGACAAACAACACTAGGCTTACGCCATAGCCGAGAAAGCCAACCAAACCCGCCAGCAAAATTATACCAACCGGCGGAATGCTTGCCCCTGCGGCAATGGCCAGCGCCGTATTCACTGCACCAGCAACCAGCCCCTTCAACATGGCGATTTGCACCGGGTCCGCCGAGGATAATTTCCGGGTAAGATTATTGTCGATACCCCAGCAGAGGCACGCCCCGGTGATGAGCACGGCACCAATATCCAGGCTGGCGCCGCCGCGCCAAGAGAGCACCGCCGCACCGGCAAGGATGCAGAATGCACCGATGAGCAAGCGCCGGTCCACGTTTTCCCGGAACACGATCCAGGCGATGCCCATGGTGGCCAGACCCTCAAGGTTAAGCAGCAGCGAAGCGTTGGTTGCGCTGGTATGGGCGAGGCCCTGCATGAGAAACAGCGGCCCACCAAGCCCGCCCGCCAGAATGATCAGGCCAAGCCAGGGTAAATCCGCGCGCCGCAGCGGCGCTTCCGCCGAGGGAAGGCGAAGAACGGCACGGAAGCTGTGGATAACCGCGAGGCCAAAACCTGCGCCCAAATATAGAACACCTGCCATCATCCAGGGGTTGATTGCGCCCAGGAGAAGCTTGGCGAACGGGGTGCTGGCGCCAAACAGCATGGCCGACAACAGCGCGAGAGGAACACCGGTGCGTAACATGCCGGTAGTCTACCGCCGCGATCCCAGATTGTCGCCTGCTCCGCCTTGCTTGCGCTCTTCCTTGGTTCCGTTGCAATCTTACCAATTGACCACGCATTACTGGGGAAGTGTTTATGACTGGAAGTTTCGGCGGCCCTGCTGGGCAAAAAACGCCCGACGAGACCGCTGAAACCAGGCGTGGCCCAACTGGCGGCTGGGTGATTGGGAAAAATGTTCCCTGGTCAGTCTCCTGGACCGGTGAGCAGAGTTATGAACTGCAAATTTCCGAGGATTTCCCTGGCCTGGTGGATCTGGTGCAGCTTGAACGCCAGGGTGAGGGATCACCACGCTTTGCCGCGTTGCATGTAAGCCGGCATCGAACAGGAATGGTAGAACATAGATGCCATGTGTGCGGCAAACCAACGCCGCGCGCGGACAGATATATTTTTCCCAAGGAATCTGGCGGGTTTGTCATCATGCCCGATGAAACCAGGCGTTACGCGGGGAATGTGCCGCCTGTGCATTTATCCTGCGCGCGCCGGGCACAAAAACTCTGCCCGCATCTCTCTGGCACCTATGCGCAGCCGGTTGCTTTTCCATCTGAAGAAAGCAGGCTGATTGAGCGTACGG
>JAGWIE010000111.1 GCA_028866445.1 Rhodospirillales bacterium
ATTGGTTTGCCACGGCAGATCCCCGCCTTCGCCGCTGGTTATGCTTTCGGCCCCTGGTATGGTGCCGCCATCGCCCTGGTTGCACAGGTGCTGGCGTGCAGCCTGGATTTCATCTGGGCCCGCGCCATCGCGCAGGATTTCTGCCGCCGTAAATTCGGCGCCAAGCTGGCCTGGATAGACCGCACCTTAAGCCGCCACCCCTTCACTGCCACGCTGATGCTGCGGCTCATGCCCGTTGGCAATAATCTTCTGCTCAACCTCGCGGCGGGCCTCACCTCTGTACGCATGTTGCCGTTCCTGGCGGCCTCGGCCATCGGCTTTGTCCCGCAGACAATCGTTTTCGCCCTGCTCGGCAAAGGCAGCGCGCCGGACCATGCTCATCTGCTGCTGCTGGGTGGCGCCACGTTCCTCATCTCCGCCGTGCTCGGGCTGGTGTTGCTGCGCAGAAACCGCGCAGCCGCATAGGCTTTTATGCCGCTGCCAGGCCAGCTTTCTCATAGGCTGCAAGGTAGCGTTGCACCATCGCCGCGCGCGGCTCCGGCGGGGTGATGCCTCCCGCCAGCTTCTCCCACAGCCCCTCTTCGGTTGCGGCACGGCGCATGGTTTCGGCCAGGGCGCGGGCATCGCCCAGCTCAAACAGCAACCCGTCCTTGCCATGGGTCACGCGCTCAGCCGGGCCACCCTTGTTGGAGGCAATAACGGGCCGCCCGAAATGCCAGGCCTCTGAAATCACCAGGCAGAAAATTTCCCACCAGATGGAGGGCACCACCACCCAATCCACCCGCGCCATGCGCGCGCCAAGCTGGCCGTGGGGGTAGCCACCATTAAAACTCACCCGCCTCTCGGCTGGCGGGCGAGCAGCTTCCTCGGCCAGAAACTCTTCAATCTCCTTTCGCCGTGCTGGCGTTGCGAATTGAATATTCTCGCCGTTGATCTCGACCGCGAAATCCTCAAACCCTTCGGCACGCAGCAGGTTCACCGCCTCCAGTAGAACATGCAGCCCCTTCACATCCACCATCTGCCCAAAGAAGCCGAAGCGGTTGCGCCGGGCGGGCGCTTCGGCCTGCACCGGCAGCTTCGGCATTTGCAAACCATTTGGCACATGCACAAACTTTTCCGCCGCCAGCCCCCAGCGCGTGTAGAATTCGATCATGAACCGGCTGGGCACGGTGAATAAATCCACCACTTGCAAATGTGCCTTCATCCATTGTTCACGCAAAAAATACTCTTCCGGGCTGAGATGCGGCTGGCATTGATGGCAGCGCACCTGGCTGGCCTGTTCACATAAGGAACCATCGGCCTTGCGGAGCATATGCCCATCGGCAGCACAAATGGCCATGAACTCATGCGCCGTGAACACAATCCGCACATCCGGCAATGTTTTGCGCGTCAGTGTCAGGTAATCGATCCCGTAGGCCATGAAATGATGAAAATGCACCACGTCCGGGCTAATGCGTTTTAGGAACTCAGCAAATGCCTCCGCCTGCAAGGGCAGCGGCATTTTATGCCAGTTGTAGTCGTAGTCATGCGAAAGAAACAGAAACTCGTTGTCGCGCTGGTCAAAACCGGTGATGCGTGCACCGTTTTTGAACATGGCTGGCGAGTTATAATCCGCCGAGCAAAGCAGCACCGGCTCCACATCCGGCACGTCCTTCAACCCCTGGAACAGCTCATGCGCCATTTGCTGCGAGCCGCCGCGCACCAGCTCGGGATGATACATCGCGACGATCAGAATTTTCATGGCATCGCCTCCGCCAGCGCCGGATGCGCGGGTGCCGGGCCAAGCAGCGCCGCTTTCACCGGCTCCATCCAGCTATGGGTGAACAGCCAGCGGTTCACCGCTGAAGCCCCCTCATGTACCAACTGGCGCGGGCTGCTTTTGCCTTCCAGATGATAGAGCCGCAAATCCGCCAGCCAGGCGGGCCGCCCAGCCTCCAGGCTACGCAGGCATAAATCAGCATCCTCATAATGGCCAAAGATATAATCTTGCGAAAACCCTTCCAGCTCCTCAAACCAGCCACGGCTCATGGAAATAAACGCGCCTGAAACCGCTGGCACGAATCGGGGGCGCAGCAAGGCAGCATCCTCCGGTGGCGCGCCCTTGCCATAATGTTCCGCACGCAGAATGGTTTCATCCTCTTTCTGCCCCAGCACAAAGCCAGGAATTGTATCGGTTTCGAAATACATGCCCGTGTGCATCAGCGAACCGTCGGTGTAATAAAGTGCCGCGCCGAAAATATCCGTGCGTGCGGCTGAAAACTCTTCAATTTGTGCCAGATGGCGGCAGGCGAAATCTGGCTCTTTCGGAAACACATCCGGGTTCATGAAAACCAGCCGGTTGCTGCGCGCATGGGCCGCACCCAGATTATTTGCCGCCGCGAACCCGGCATTCGTCCCCAGCAAAATCAGCGTGATATCCAGCCCATAAGCAAGCTGCGCGATAGCGGCTTCCTTCAGCAGAATCTCAGCCAAAGCCGGGCTGTTGCACACGTAAATAAACTCGTAATCCTGTGCGCCCGCCTGCCCTGAAAACAACGCCTGCTGCAAGGCCAGATAATTCGGTTTGCCGTAAAGGCACACGATAACCGAGGCTTTCGGCACCCGCCCGCTGCGGTGAAAACGTTCGATGTAAGGCGTGCTCACCGCCTTGCGGGTCAACATCTGGCTGAAATCGACAAGCTGCGTGCCGATCGCCCGGCCAATGGAAGAAACGGCATTGAAATAGGCCGGGCCTGGATATTGCGCGCTGGCCAGATGGTTCAGCACATTATCACGCAGCTCCAGATCATCCTGCAATTCGATATTCAAGATCAGGATCAACTGAGCGCCGGATTTCAGCCGCATTACCACGTTGCATTTGCCAGATGGCAGCCGCTGCCCGGCGTAAATGAAACCCCAGAAGCCCAGCGCGTGCGGCGTGAGAAGCCCGGCGACCTTATCAGCATCCGGCCTGCGGACTCGTGCCAGACCAGTGGCTGAAAACGCGACTGACCAGCCCGCCACGTAAAGTTCCACACTGTCCAGCCGGTCCAGCGAATCATTAACCCAGCCGGTCACGAATAATCCGCCCGCGCTGGAAAGCTTTATCGCATCCACCGCACCAAGCGGCGCGTGCGGCGCTTCGCCGGTGCTGCCAGGCCGGGCAGTGATAATGATCTTGTCACGCGGCAAATCCCGCGGTGCCATAGCCAGCCTGCCTTCAGCGCGGCCGTAATGCTCATAATGCTCCCTGGCGGAGCGGAATTTGCCTTCCGCCACCGCCACCAGAACGTCAGGGTTCAGGCGAAGATAGGTTTCCTCGTCGAATTCTGGTAGCGGCGCGGGTGGCGCTTTCTTGACTCTGCCCGTCGTCGATTCATCCATGCCAGCCTCCACACAGCCCCGCTTGCCTCAGGCCAAACGCTAACTTTATCACGCATATGGCACAAGCACGGCATTTATGACTTAGGCCGCTTAACTTCGTTCAAAAATCCGCCAACCGCGCCAGCCTCGTCGAATGTGAACGCGCAAGGCAAAATCGAGCCACGTTCAACATCGTAATGCAAGCTGTTCAATGCCAGATACATGCCGCCAGGGGCCAATGTAACCGTCTGTTTTGCCGGAATCACCAACTGGGTCAGCTTCTTGCCATCCTTGCCCATCAACACCGTGCTGTCGGCATCCGGGCAGCTCCAGGCGCTCAGCACATCCTGGGTCGGGCCATCGTTATGGATCTGGATAAACCCCTCCGTGCTATTCTGCTTGCCTTCAGCCTGCCAGACAGACCCATGGTCCACGCGGATATTCAAAACCGGCGTGGTGGTGGCGGCAAAAGCAGGGGCAGCGCCAAGCAGCAAGGGAGCAGCCAGCATCAAATTACAAAGCTTCATGCAAGACTTTCATATTTCTCAAGTTGCCAGGATTGGGGTTCTTTTGCCGCGATATCGTACCATTCGGCAACAAGAGGGTGCGCGCGCACGGCATCGCAATAGGCTTTCGCAGGCGCAGAGAGCGGCGGCGCGTAAGTTAACAGCCGTGCCACCACCGGGGCATACATGGCATCCGCTGCGTTGAACGCCGCGCCGAACAGATACGGCCCGCTTGCGCCAAATGCCGCCCGCGTCTGCGCCCATATCACCTCAATCCGCGCAATATCGGCCAGGCTATCCGGGTTCTGCCCCAGCCCGGCATAATCAGCCCGGCCCAGATTCATCGGCATGGCCAGGCGCAAACCCCTGAAGCCTGAATGCATCTCCGCGGAGATAGAGCGCGCCCGCGCCTTGGCCACACGCTCCGCGGGCCACAAGCCAGGGTTTATCTCCGCGCAATATTCCGCGATGGCGAGGCTTTCCCAAATCGCCGCCCCGTCATGCTCCAGATACGGCACCAACCCGCTGGGGGAAATCTTCTTCACCTCCGGCGAATTGCCCCCGGCCAGCGGCACAAAAACCTCCTCAGCCTTTAACCCGGCCAGCCGCACCAGCAGCCAGCCGCGCAGAGACCAGGACGAATACCGTGCCGTACCCAGATAAAGCTTCGCCGCCATGCCATACCTCCGTGCGACATCTATAGCCCCGGCACCGCGCCGCATGATAGAGGCGGGCATGGCGCTTAACGTGAAGGAATGGGCCGGGCTGGGGCTGAACCGGCCTTTGGTGATGGGGATTCTGAACGTCACCCCGGATTCATTTTCCGATGGCGGGCAGCATTTCGAGCCCGAAGCCGCCATCGCCGCGGGCCAGAAAATGCTGGCCGATTGTGCCGACATTTTGGACATTGGCGGGGAAAGCACCCGCCCTGGTGCCGCGCCCATTTCAGCCGGAACAGAAATTGAGCGGATCACCCCTGTCATCCGTGCCCTTTCCGCCGAGGGTGCTGTGATCTCCATAGACACCCGCAACGCCGAAACCATGGCGGCGGCGCTGGCGGCGGGGGCCAGAATCGTAAACGACATTTCCGGTCTGCGGCACGACCCCGCTTCCCTGCCTCTACTGGCGCGGCTCGCCTGCCCGGTGGTGCTCATGCATATGCGCGGCACGCCGGAAACCATGAGCAGCCTCGCCACATATAAAAACGTCGCGGCGGAGGTGGCAGCCGAGCTCACGGCCCTGCGGGATGCAGCACTGGCGGCGGGGGTAAGGCCGGAACATATCTGCCTGGACCCCGGGATCGGCTTTGCTAAGCGCGGCGCGCAGAACATCGCCTTGCTTCAGGGCTTGCACCCTCTGGCCGCGCTTGGCCACCCGCTGCTCATCGGCCTTTCCCGCAAGCATTTCTTGGGTGAGATTTCCGGCGAAACCATCGCCCTGCAGCGTGGCCCGGAGAGCCTGGCCGGGGCAATCTATGCCTGCACGCAAGGGGCGCATATATTGCGGGTGCACGACGTGGCCGGAACCGTGAAAGCCCTGCGGGTTTGGCAAAATTTGACTGAGAGAGATGATGGATAAAAAGCCCCACCGCCGCCTGTTCGGCACAGACGGGATTCGCGGCACCGCCAACACCGCGCCGATGACCGCCGAGATCGCGCTCAAGCTCGGCCAGGCCGCCGGGCTGCTGTTCACCAGGGGCAACCACCGGCACCGGGTGATCATCGG
>JAGWIE010000112.1 GCA_028866445.1 Rhodospirillales bacterium
GCGGTTGCCGTCAACGGCAGGTTGCTGGGGTTGATCGAGCTGAAGGATATCGTCAAGCCGGGCATCAAGGAGCGTTTCGTCGCACTTCGCGGCATGGGCATCCGCACGGTGATGGTCACCGGCGATAACCGCATCACCGCCGCCGCCATCGCCGCCGAGGCCGGGGTGGACGATTACATCGCCGAGGCCACGCCACAGAACAAGCTAGATTACATCAGAAAGGTTCAGAACGAAGGACGGCTGGTGGCGATGTGCGGCGACGGCACGAATGATGCGCCGGCTTTGGCACAGGCTGATGTGGGTGTGGCGATGCAAACCGGCACCCAGGCTGCGCGCGAGGCGGGCAATATGGTGGATCTCGACAGCGATCCAACAAAGCTAATTGAGATCGTGGAAATCGGTAAACAGCTCCTCATCACGCGCGGCGCCCTCACCACGTTTTCCATCGCCAACGATATTTCAAAATACTTCGCTATACTGCCTGCAATTTTCGTGAGTACTTATCCGCAGCTTGCCGCCATGAATATCATGCGCCTGCACAGCCCGCAGAGCGCCATCCTCTCGGCAGTCATCTTCAACGCGCTCATCATCGTCGTGCTGGTACCCCTGGCGCTGAAGGGGGTGAAATTCCGTGCCATCGGTGCCGCTGCATTGCTCAAACGCAATCTGCTGATTTACGGGCTGGGCGGCATCATCGCGCCCTTCGTCGGCATCAAGCTCATCGACATGCTTATCGGCCTGATCTGATAAAGGAATTATCCCAATGCTCCGCGAAATACGCCCGGCTTTTTCCCTGGTGGTGCTGTTTACCCTGTTTCTTGGTTTTATTCTGCCGGAAGCCTTCACTGGCGCAATGCAGTTGGCGTTGCCCTTTCAGGCCAATGGCTCGCTGTTGAAACAAAACGGCCAAGTTGTCGGCTCAGCTTTAATCGGCCAGAACTTCACCGGCGCCAATTATTTCCAACCTCGGCCATCAGCGCTGGACCAACCCTATGACGCCTCAACTTCCGGCGCCTCTAACCTTGGCCCCACCAGCGCCAGCCTGGAAAAAACCGTAGCGCAGCGCGTTGCCGCCTACATCAAGGCCTTTGGCCCCGGGCCGGTGCCCGCCGACGCCGTTACAGCCTCCGGCTCCGGGCTGGACCCGGATATCTCACTTGCCAACGCGCTCCGCCAGGCCCCAGCCGTGGCCGCCGCGCGGCACCAGCCCGCCGCCGCCGTCAATGCCCTGGTGCAACAACTGGCCCACCACGCGTTTCTCGGCATTATCGGCACCAACCACGTGAACGTGCTGGAACTTAACCTTGCGCTTGATAAGCTCCCAGCCTCATAAAGCTGCATGGCACCCCAGGATGATGGCCGCCCAGACCCGGATGCCCTGCTGGCCAGCACGGCGCGAAGCGGGCGCGGCCATCTGAAAATCTTTCTTGGCGCGGCACCGGGTGTCGGCAAAACCTGGGAGATGCTGGATGCCGCCCACGCCAAGCGCCTTAAAAATATCGACGTAGTGGCCGGGATAATCGAAACCCATGGCCGCGCGGGCACCCTTGCCAAAACCGAAGGGCTGGAAATGCTGCCCCGGCGTGCCCTGCCTTATCGCGGCCAGACATTGGAGGAGTTCGACCTCGATTCCGCCCTCGCCCGCCACCCGCAGCTTTTGCTCGTGGATGAGCTGGCCCACACCAACGCCCCTGGAATGCGCCACGCCAAACGCTGGCAGGATGTGCAGGAAATTCTGGAAGCTGGTATCGATGTGTGGAGCACGGTGAACGTGCAGCATCTGGAAAGCCTGAACGATCAGGTTGCGCGCATCACCGGCATCCGCGTGACCGAGACAATCCCCGACACCGTGCTGGACATGGCCGACGAGATCGAGCTGATCGATCTGCCCCCCGCTGAGCTGCGCGCTCGGTTGCAGGAAGGTCATATCTACCGGCCAGATGTCGCCGCGCGGGCGCTGAAAGAATTCTTCCGGGAAGGCAATCTCGGTGCGCTGCGCGAGATCGCTCTTCGCCGCGCGGCACAACGCATCGACAAAGATGTGACGCAATATATGCGCCTTCGTGCGATCCCTGGCCCCTGGCCGGTGACGGAACGGGTGATGGCACTGGTGGGGGCTGATGCCTCGGCGGGCAATGTGGTGCGCCATGCGGCACGGCTCGCAGAAGCATTGCGCGCCCCGCTTACCGCCTTTCATATCGAGCGGGGGGGCGATGATGCCCGGACGCAGGCGGCCTTGGACCTTGCGGTGCAGCTCGGGGGTAACGTTGTTACGCAAAGCGCCACGGACCTTGTGCGTGCCGTACTGGAATACGCCGGGCAGCATAATTTCACCCATATCGTCATGGGGCGGCAACCGGCACGGCGCTGGCGGCCCGGGCGGCGGCTGGCTGAGGCGCTCACCCGCCAGAGCGCCGCATTCTCCCTGCATTTCGTGCCGCTGCCCGCCGCCCCCGCGCCACGCCCTGCCCATGCCCGCCACAAAACAGAGCTGGAACCTTATCTGCTATCCGGCGCGTTGCTCGGTGTGGTGACAATTATCGGCGTGGCCGCGGATAAATATGTGCCGCAGGAGGCGATGGGCCTTATCTTCACCGGCATCATCGCCGCCATGGCCAGCCGTTCCGGCCGCAATGCCGGGCTGTTTACGGCGTTCTTCGCCTTCCTGCTCTGGAATTTCTGCTTCCTGCCGCCGGTTTACACATTCTCGGTGTCAGACCCACGAGACGTGGTGGCGCTGCTTGTGTTTCTGCTGGTCGGGCTGCTCACCGGGCAACTCGCCGGGCGAGTACGGCAGGAGGCCGGGTCCGCCGCCGCGCGGGTGGAGGCTTTGCGCCGCATCTCCCTTTTTGGCCAGCGCTTCACCCGCGCCGCTACAATGTCTGATGTTCTGGCCAGCGCGGCCGAGGAAGCCGCCGCCATCGCCGGGGCTGGGGCTTTGCTGCTGCACGGCCCCTCCGGCTTGCGGGTGGAAGCAGCACAGCCCCCTGGCACAGCGTTGGAGGAAGCCGCCTTGGCCGCCGCCGAATGGTGTTTCGCCCATGGGGTGGAAACCGGCATCGGCACCAGCACATTGCCTTCCGTGCCCTGGCGGTTTCTGCCTTTGGGCGGCAATGCGGGCTGCATCGGCGTACTTGGTGTAAAACCCGCCGCCATACTCAGCCCGCCGCAAGCGCAAACCTTAACCGCCCTGGCCGGGCAAACCGCCCTTGCGGCAGAGCGCGCCCAGCTTTCCGTCCATAACGCCAGGGCAGAAGCGCATCAGGATAGCCAGAAGCTGCGCAACGCCCTGCTCTCATCCCTAAGCCACGATTTGCGCACGCCGCTCACCTCCATCCGCGGCGCCGCCGAAACGCTCGCCCAGGCTGGAACCGCGCTGGATGAAGCCACCCGCGCCGACCTCTTGGCCAGCATCACGCAAGACACCGCCCGGATGACCAAATTCCTTGCCAACATTATGGACATGGCACGGGTAGAATCCGGCGGGTTGAATGTGCGGCGGGAGCGGCTGCGGCTGGAAGAGATTGTGGAGAGCGCGGTGGCGCGGGTTACCGGCGCGCTTTATACCCGCGTGAACATCGCGCCTAATGCCGCCAATGTGCTCGCGGACCCGGCGCTGCTGGAACAGGTGCTGGTGAATTTGCTTGATAACGCCGTGAAATACGCGCCGCCAGGCAGCCATATCCGTATCTCCAGCGCACGCGAAGGAGGGCTCGTTCGCATCTCCGTGGCGGATGCCGGGGTGGGCATTGCGCCAGGCGAACTCGAAGCCGTGTTCGACAGTTTTTTCCGCGCGCGGCGTGGAGACAGCGTCGCCCCCGGCACCGGGCTTGGCCTGGCGATTGCAAAAGCCTTCACGGAAGCGATGGGCGGGCAAATCCGCGCCCAGAGCCCGCGCAACGATCTGCCCGCCGATGGGATGCCCGGCACAGTGATCCATGTGGAACTCCCCGCCGCATGATCTCGGGCCGCATTCTGGTGGTGGATGATGAACCGCAAATCCATCGTTTCCTGGCCCCCGCCCTCGCCGCCGCGGGGTATGAGCCGCTACGGGCGGAGACTGGTACGCAAGCCCTGCGCCTTGCCGCCAGCACAGCACCTGATCTCGTGCTGCTGGACCTTGGACTACCGGATATCGACGGCCAGGAGGTGCTGCGCAAGCTGCGCGCGTTCTCGGATGTGCCGGTAATCGTGCTTTCCGCCCGAGACCGCGAGGCGGAGAAAATTGCGGCCCTTGATTCCGGCGCGGATGATTATGTGGAAAAACCTTTCGCCCTGGGCGAGTTGCTGGCACGCATCCGTACCGCTCTGCGCCGCAAGAGCCAGACGCAACCTGCATCATCGGCGTTAGAATTTTGTGGATTGCAGCTTGATACTTCAAAAGCGATGTTAAACGGCGAAAGCCTGGCGCTCACTAAACGCGAGCACGCGCTGCTGCTTCTGCTCATGCGCAACCTTGGGCGGGTGCTTACCCACCGGCAAATTCTTACCGCCATATGGGGCCCGGCCCATACCGAAGATGTGGCCTATTTACGCGTTTATATCGGCCAGCTCCGGCGCAAGCTGGGCGCGGAATTGTCCGGCAAGCTCAAGACCGAGCCGGGAGTGGGTTACCGGCTGGAGGAATAAACGCCGGTATATTTACGCCGGTTTCTCGACGGAACTGAGGCCGCCTGAATGCACGAGAAGATCCATTCTCACGCGCTGGCGTATGCCTTCCTGCCGTTCGCGGATCATGCCAGGGATCAAAAATGCATCGATAAGAAGCCAAATGAACCCAATGACGATGAAATAAGATAAAATCTGCAATATGGCGCTACCCGGCCGCCCCAGATAGAAACGATGCGCGCTGAAAATGCCCAGAAAGAACCAGAACAGATAGGCCAAGGCCGTGCTCGGCCCATCATTGGCAACACGTTGCTCTATGAGTGATAATTCCGCCGTCGTCAGCGCCATTTGGTCTCTCTTTCCCACAGGAAAATCAAAACCGGGCGCCGCTCCACGTCCGGTTCTGTTCGAGCCTCAAACAAAGCACGATTGTTACTGTTCAGCCAAACAAAAAAGCCGCCGCTTCAGCGAATTGCAGCGGCAATGCCTTACTTCATCGTCGGCATGGCAAATTCGGCACCCTTGCGAATACCTGCGGGCCAGCGGGCGGTGACGGTTTTGATACGTGTATAAAACCGGACGCCCTCGCGCCCATGAATGGCATGGTCACCGAAAATCGAACGCTTCCAACCGCCAAAGGAATGGAACGCCATCGGCACCGGAATGGGCACATTCACGCCCACCATGCCTGCCAGCACACCATTGCTGAAAGCCCGGGCGGTATCGCCATCGGAAGTATAGATAACGGCACCATTGCCGAACTCATGATCATTCACCAGCTTCAGCGCCGCATCAAAGCTGTTCTGGCGCACCACGCTCAGCACCGGGCCAAAAATCTCATCTTTATAGATGCTCATCTCCGGGGTCACATGGTCAAACAAGGTCGGGCCGGTAAAGTAACCCTCCTCATTGCCTTGCAGCTTCAGCCCGCGCCCATCCAGCACCA
>JAGWIE010000113.1 GCA_028866445.1 Rhodospirillales bacterium
GATACCGGCACGGGTGATACCCTGGCGGCTTCCGAAGACCCGGTGGTGCTGGAGCGCATGGCCTTCCCGGTGCCGGTGATCGACATCTCCGTGGAGCCGAAGACCAAGGAAGGCGTGGAGAAGATGACGATCGGCTTGCAGAAGCTGGCGTCGGAAGACCCCTCTCTGCGGTTGAAGACCGATCAGGAAACCGGCCAGACCATTCTGTCCGGCATGGGCGAGCTGCATCTGGAAATCATCGTCGACCGGCTGAAGCGTGAATATGGCGTGGACGCGAATATCGGCGCGCCTCAGGTGGCCTTCCGCGAGACGATCACGAAGGAACACACCGAGACCTACACTCACAAGAAGCAATCTGGCGGTTCGGGCCAGTATGCCGAGGTGAAGATTGTATTCGCCCCGCGTGAGCGTAACGAGGGCATTGAGTTCGCGAACAAGATCGTCGGCGGTACGGTTCCGAAGGAATATATTCCGGCAGTTGAAAAGGGCATCAAGAACCAGGCCGATACCGGCGTGCTCGCGGGCTTCCCCACCGTGGATTTCAGCTACACGCTGGTTGACGGTAAGTACCACGACGTCGACTCCTCTGCGCTCGCGTTCGAAATTGCCGCGAAAGCCTGCTTCCGCGAAGGCATGAAGAAGGCCGGTCCGGTAATTTTGGAGCCGATCATGGATGTGGAGGTGACCACCCCGAACGACCATGTGGGCGATGTGGTGGGCGATTTGAACCGCCGCCGCGGCATGATCCAGAACCAGGAGAGCTCGGGCTCCACGGTTATTGTGCGCGCGCATGTGCCGCTGAAGGAAATGTTCGGCTACATCTCGCAACTGCGCTCCATGACCAAGGGCCGCGCCAGCTTCACGATGCAGTTCCACCATTATGATCCGGTGCCGCGCAACGTGGCCGACGAGATTATGGCCAAGAGCGCGTAAGGCTGCTTTCGAGCGTTGTGTTTCAAAGGGGTGTGGAGTTTCCATGCCCCTTTTTTCTGGGCGGCAGATGAGGAGAAGCGATGAGGCGGCGCGATGCGGCGTGGCGGGCAGGCGAGGCGGGGCTTCTACCGTTTCTGTTTCTGGCCTGCGCTTTGCCGGTGCTGGCGCTTACCGCGCTGCTTACCCCGCCGGGCCAATCGCCGGATGAACCGGCGCATCTTATCCGTGCCAATGGCCTGTTGCAGGGTGCCTTCATGCCTGTGCGAAAGCTTGGAACTGACCCATATACCGGTACGCCTATTCAACAGGTGGGGGTGAAGATCGATTCCGGGTTGCTGGAGGCTGGTTTAGGAAAGACCACGCAGGCCGATGGCCGCCCCGTTGTCACCACTGCCGATGCGGCCGATCTATACCTTATTCCGTGGGCGCATCAGCGGATTTTCGCAAGCATTCCCAATACCGCCACCTATTTCCCGCTGGCTTATCTGCCTGCCGCCATCGGGCTGGGGGTGGGCAAGCTGCTTGGCGCTTCACCGTTCGTCTGTGTCATTCTTGCGCGGTTGGCGAATGCCGCGGCGTATCTTGCCGCCGGTGCCGCAACGCTGGCGGTGGCAGCCTACGCGCGGGCGTTGTTCCTGGCGGTGCTGCTGCTGCCAATGAGCCTTTTCCTAGGCGGTACGCTGAACCAGGATGGGCTTTTGATAGCGCTTACTTGCCTTGCCTGCGCCGGGCTGACGCGTGGCACGCCGGGCGGGCGCAAGCTGGGCTTTGCGGCTTTTTTGGTGGTGCTGCTGGCCAAGCCGCCTTATCTGCCGTTGCTGGGGCTGTTCGCCCTGCCGCTGGCCTGGCCAGGTTTCTGGCGGCGGGCGGGAGGGGTTGTTTTCGCCAGTGTGCCGGTGTTGCTTTGGGCCGCCATCATCGCGCTGTTTATCACGGTGCCATTTGGTAAGTCGCCCTATCATCCCGGGCCGCTTTTCACGGGCGCGAATGTGTTGATGGACCGTACCAACGCCGCGGCAAATTTGCATATTCTGCTGGCGGATAAAGCACGCTTTGCTACTTTGCCGCTGCATACACTGGCGCTGTGGGGCACCGATAAGCTGAAGGAAATGGTGGGTGTTCTTGGGCTTCTACAAATCACGTTTCCGCAATGGTTTTACGGGCTGTGGTGGGGCGCTGTGGGTATGGCGTTGCTGGGGGTGGTGGTCTCGCCCCGGCCTGAACCGCTGCCATTGGCAATCGCCCTATTGAATGGCGCGTTGGTTCTGGCCGTGATCATCCTCACCGCATGGCTGATCATGATCTCTTTCTATCTTAGCTGGACCAATGTGGGATTGGATTTCATAGATGGTTTGCAGGGCCGCTACGCGCTGCTGTTGTTGCCATTCCTGCCGTTTGCCATTCCAGCGCTGGGCGGCTGGCTGCCGGAATGGGTGGCCGCCTTACCGGTGTTGCTGATGGGCGGCTTGGATATCGGGTATATTCCTTTAAAGGTTTTGTTGTTTTATTATTTTCATTAGGGGCTGCTCTGAGATGCGACGGCGGCAAACATGAAGCCTGAAATTCGAGAGATTGGTTGGTCTTATTTCTTGATTGCCTCAGTGCTCGTGGTGCTCGTGGCGCTGGTGAATGCACCGTTCATGGTGGCGGATGAGACCAACCATTTCCTGCGATCTGTGCAGATTTCCCATGGCGGGTTCATTGGCGTGAAGTTTTCGCCTGGTTTCGCCGGGGGCAGGTTTTCCCAGCCTGTTATCGCGTTCAGCGAGGCTTTCGGCAAAATGCCGTTTAATCATGCGGTGCGCGCGAGCCTGGCGCAACTGGAAGCAGTTTATCATGATAGCTGGTACGGCCCATTGCAGGCGGTGCCGTTGTCAAACACCGTGATTTACCCTCCGCAGTTTTATCTGCCCACGGCGATGGCGTTGTTCGTCACGCGGCATCTGCACATGCATCTGCTGCAATGTTTTTATATCGCACGGATATTTTCTGGCCTGGTTTGCGTGTTCGCCTCAGCCGTGGCGCTGCGGATTTGTGGGCGCGCGGCCAGGCCATGGCTGCTGTTCTGCCTATGCTTTCCAGAAGTTCTTGGTCTTTATGCGTCTTTCTCGCAGGACGGCGCATTCATCGCCTGCGCGGTGCTGGCCTGTGCGTTGCTCACGCGCGTAACCGGGCCGGGGGCCGATTGGCAGCCCGGCGAAATGGCATTGGCCGTTGCGTTGCTGGCATTGTTTGTAAGCGCCAAGCCGCCTTATCTGCCTGTTTTGTTTTTGCCGTTGGTGCTGGTGGAAAGACGGTATTTCAGATTCACCCTGGGTGCTGTGACAATTGGAATTATGGCCGTGCTGGCCTGGGCTTTTTTCGGGATGCACCCGTTGATGACACCTACGCGCGCAGGAAATATTTCACCTGCCGGGCAGATACACAACATGTTGGCGCATCCTGGCATTGTTCCGGTGGTGCTGTTTAATACCTTCATCAAAGGTGGCGGCTGGCTGTTTAAAACCTGCATTTCCACCATCAGCTGGGTGGATGCGGGGATGCCCGGTTGGTTTTATGTTCTGTTCTCCATTCTGGGTTTGTTGCTGGGTGGGGCTTATACCGTTCTGGTTTGGCAACATCATGACCGCGCGGCAACGCTTCGCCTGTTCGCCGTGTTCGTGCTGGTTGCCGGGGCGGGTGCCGGTGCCACGCTTTCCACGTATCTCACCTGGGACGAGGTAGGGCGTAATTCCGCCTGGGGACTGCTCGGCCGTTATTTCACGCCGTTGGCCATATGCCTCAGCCCTGGTGCGGTGTTCATGCGCGAGAGCGAGCTGGCCGCGCGCGCGGTGCCGGTGCTTGAACGGGGCCTGCTTTACGTGTTGCTGCCGTTTTCCGGCACCTGCTATCTTGTGGTTCTGTTTCTGCGTTTCTGGTGGCCGGTGTAACCCCGGCTTGCAAAATACGGAAAAGCCGGGTTTTTAGAGTGCGATGACAGGAGATTGACCCGCTTTGCGGGGTCATCTCATGTCTGAATCGCCCTCTACTTTATTAATTTAGAGGCGGATTCAGACATTAAAGCGAACAGCTGATGCGATTCGTTTTAATGTCATCCGGCTCTAACACGGGTATTTAACGGGTAGGCGGCATGGCGGAAGCAAAAATCGCGGTTTTAATTCCGTGCTATAATGAAGAGGTTGCAATCGGCCAGGTGGTGCGGGATTTCGCCGCCGCTTTGCCTCAAGCCACGATTTTCGTTTTTGACAATAATTCCAAAGACCGGACACGCGAAATTGCGGCACTAGCCGGGGCGGTGGTGCGTACCGAGACACTGCAAGGCAAGGGCAATGTGGTGCGCCGCATGTTCTCGGATGTCGAGGCCGATGCCTATGTGCTGGTGGATGGCGACGGCACGTATGACGCTTCAGCGGCCCCGGAAATGGTGCGCCGGTTGCTGGCTGAGCAGCTCGACATGGTGAACGGCCAGCGCATAGAGATGGAAGGCGAAGGAGAGATTGGCGCTTACAGGCGCGGGCACCGCATGGGAAATTTGGTGCTAACCGGCATGGTGCGCTTCGTGTTCGGAGACCGGATACAGGACATGCTCTCCGGCTACCGCGTATTCTCCCGCCGTTTCGTGAAAACCTTCCCGGCCCTGGCTTCAGGGTTTGAGACCGAGACGGAATTTACCATCCACGCGCTGGACATGCTGATGCCGATTGCCGAGGTGGCCACGCAATACCGCGAGCGCCCGCCGGGTTCGGTTTCCAAGCTGCGCACTTATTCCGATGGGTTCCGTATCCTCAACACCATCATCAAGCTGGTGAAGGAGGAACGGCCCTTGCAGTTTTTCTCCATCGCCGGGCTGGTGCTGCTGGTGCTGGGCGTGTTGATCTCGCTGCCTGTTTTGCTGACCTATGCCCAAACCGGGTTGGTGCCGCGCCTGCCCACCGCCGTTTTGGCCATGGGCTTTGTGGTGGTGGCGTTTCTGGCTTTTACCTGCGGGCTAATCCTGGATTCAGTCGCGCGCGGGCGGCGCGAGGCCAAGCGCCTCGCTTATCTTGCCGTGCCGCGCTGGATGCCGGATTAACCCGCCAGCGCGGATTTAATCGCCGTCAGCGCCGCGTTGGCCTGGGTAGCGCTGGGCCCGCCCGCCTGCGCCACCGCCTTATTGCCGCCGCCGCCTTGCCCGCCCGCTGCCGTGGCACCAGCGCGCACCAGCTCAACCGCACTTTGGGGTTGGTCGTCTGACACCGCGACCACGATGGCGGTTTTCTGCTCGGCGGTAGAGACGAGTGCCACGATGCCGCTGCCCAGCTTCTTCAGCAAATCTGTCGCGATGGGGCGCAGCTCCTTGGCTGCTACATCGCCCACATTGCGCAGAATGGCGCGGGTGCCGTTGATGTCCTCAGCCTCCGAGGCGGTGGCCATCACCAGCTTCTTTTGCAGCTCGGCCACCTGGCGCTCCAGGCGTTTTTTGTCTTCTTGAAGCTGGGTGATGCGGCCGGCAAGCTCAGCGGCGGGCGCTTTGATGGCGGCGGAGGCTTCGGCCAGCAATTTGGCCTC
>JAGWIE010000114.1 GCA_028866445.1 Rhodospirillales bacterium
AGCCGCTGCTGGACCGCATGGAGATCATTCGTATCCCCGGCTATACCGAGGATGAGAAGGTGGAAATTGCCAAGCGGCATCTGGTGCCCAAGCAATCCGAGGCGCATGGGCTGAAAAAGGAGGAATGGTCTGTCTCCGACGATGCCATGCTGGAGCTGGTGCGCACCCATACGCGCGAGGCCGGAGTGCGTAATCTGGAGCGCGAGATTGCGACCCTGGCTCGCAAGGCGGTGAAGGAGATCGTCACCGCCAAGACGAAGAAAGTGTCGATAACCAAGCGCAATTTGGAGAAATTCGCCGGGGTGCCGAAATTCCGTTACGGCGAGACCGAGGCGGAGGACATGGTTGGCGTTGTGACTGGCCTTGCCTGGACTGAGGTCGGGGGAGAGATCCTAACGATCGAATCGGTGCTGCTTCCCGGCAAGGGCGGCATTAAACAAACTGGCCAGCTTGGCGATGTGATGAAGGAAAGCGTGCAGGCGGCGTATTCCTACATCCGCTCGCGGGCCACCCAGTTTGGCATTAAGCCGCCTTATTTCGATAAACGGGACATCCATGTGCACGTGCCGGAAGGCGCGACTCCGAAGGACGGGCCCTCCGCGGGCATCGCCATGGCCACATCCATCGTCTCCGCCATCACCGGCATACCTATCCGTAAGGATATCGCCATGACTGGCGAGATTACGTTACGCGGCCGGGTTTTGCCGATCGGCGGGCTGAAGGAAAAGCTGCTGGCGGCGCTGCGGGCGGGCATCACCACCGTTGTTATCCCGAAAGACAATGAGAAAGATCTCATTGAAATTCCAGACAATGTGAAGAAAAATCTGGCCATTTTTCCGGTCAGCCACGTGGATGAGGTGATCGCCCACGCCCTGGCGCGGGCACCCGAGCCGATTGAATGGGACGACACGCTGGAGGAGCTTGCCAAGGCGCCGGACGGTGGGGTTGTAGCCTCGCTGCCGCATTAGCAGCGCATTGCGTTTGACGGGTGGCGCGCAGTTTGGTTAAGACCGCGCGCCACCTTATTTTGTGGTCTGCCCGCTAGGCTCGCGGACAAGCCCGTTAATCCAACCGACAACAGGGAGTTTTGCCCGTGAACAAAAATGATCTGATCGCCGCTGTGGCTGAAGATACCGACCTTTCCAAGGCCAAGGCCGCCGAGGTGGTGGATGCTGTGTTTGGCGCGATCGAAAAGACGCTGATGAAGAAGGAAGAAGTTCGGCTGGTTGGCTTTGGCACTTTCGCCACCGCCGCGCGTGAGGCTTCCAAGGGCCGTAACCCACGCACCGGCGAAGAGATTGATATTCCGGCTTCCACTTCCGTCCGCTTCAAGCCTGGCAAAACGCTGAAGGATGCGGTCAACTAAATCTGCTTCGGGATGGGCGGCGTCTGCCGTCCGTCTCGTTTTTATTGTTTCAGGGCGGTTAGCTCAGCGGTAGAGCGTCTCGTTTACACCGAGAGGGTCGGCGGTTCGAAACCGTCACCGCCCACCATGCCACGTAAAGTCATCCACAGATTATTCGTCGCAGTTTGTGCATCATCGGCTTGACGCTGATTTGAATGCCAAGTACACGGCGGCCACCTTAAGCGGGTGTAGCTCAGTTGGTTAGAGCGCCGGCCTGTCACGCCGGAGGTCGCGGGTTCGAGCCCCGTCACTCGCGCCATTCCTTTCTCCCCAAAAATCGAATAGCTTGCTGATGAGGCGTGGAAACCACACTCCGCATTGCTTTGCAGCGCCATGCTGCTGCAATTTCGGAACAGGGTTGACCGGAGCCTGTTGCGGTGCGACACGGCGGGAACAATTTCATTAGGGCGCGGCAGTTCGCCGCCCCGGCGCGATCAAGGAGATGAGCAGGTGCAGCTAAGCCTAGCGCAGTATTTTCCTATTCTCATTTTCGTTGCCCTCGCCGCTGTTTTGGGTGTGGCGTTCGTATTTGGCTCCCTGATCGCAGCCAAACAGAAACCCTATCCGGATAAACTTTCTGCATATGAATGCGGTTTCGAAGCGTTTGGCGATGCGCGCCGCCGTTTCGATGTTCGGTATTACCTGGTGGCGATTCTGTTCATTATTTTTGACGTTGAGGTTGCGTTTCTGTTTCCCTGGGCGGTTTCACTCGGCCGCATCGGCCTGTTGGGCTTTTGGTCGATGATGGGCTTTCTCGGCGTGTTAACCGTGGGTTTCATATATGAGTGGAACAAGGGCGCATTAAATTGGGAGTGATGGCATGACCATAGCCACAAACAGCGCTGAGCTCGCCTGGAACAGGGAGCAGCTTTCCCCCGGCGCGGAACAGGATGCCGTGATTAAAGGCATCACCGGCGAGCTTGCCGGAAAAGGCTTTATCGTCGCCAATATCGACAAGGTTGTGAACTGGGCGCGCACCGGCAGCCTGTGGCCGATGACCTTCGGCCTGGCCTGCTGCGCGGTGGAGATGATCCACGCTTATATGCCGCGCTACGACCTCGACCGGTTTGGCATTATCCCGCGCGCTTCGCCACGCCAGTCTGACGTGATGATTGTTGCCGGTACACTGACCAATAAAATGGCACCAGCATTGCGCCGGGTTTACGACCAGATGCCGGAGCCGCGCTGGGTCATCTCCATGGGTAGCTGCGCCAATGGTGGCGGTTATTACCATTACTCCTATTCCGTAGTGCGCGGCGTGGACCGGATCGTGCCGGTGGATGTGTACGTGCCCGGTTGCCCGCCCACCGCGGAGGCGCTGGTTTACGGCATCATGCAATTGCAGAAAAAAATTCGGCGGACGGGGACGGTGCTGCGTGGCTGAAGAAACCCAAACAGAGGCAGAGGTTCCGGCTGCGCCCGTGGATGCGGTATTGGAGGCTTTGGGGGCCCTTGCTGGTGTAACCCAGCCCCGGCGCCTGCTGGGGGAAATTGTGCTGGAAACGCCGCGCGGTTCTGCTCATGCGTTGCTGAAAACCCTGCGTGACGAATTCGCCTTTCAGCAGGTTATGGATATTTGCGGCGTGGATTACCCAGAGCGCGCTGAGCGATTCGAGGTGGTTTACAACCTGCTTTCCGTTACCCGGAATGAGCGCGTGCGCGTGATTTTAACCACTGACGCCAACACGGCCGTGGATTCGGTGAGCGACCTTTGGCCCTGCGCGGCCTGGTGGGAGCGCGAGGTGTGGGATTTATTCGGCATCAGCTTCAACGGTTTGGAAGATCATCGCCGTATCCTCAGTGATTACGGATTTGAAGGGCATCCTCTGCGCAAAGATTTCCCGCTCACCGGCTATGTCGAGGTTCATTACGACGAAGACCGCAAGGCGGTTGTTTATGACAAAGTGAAGCTGACGCAGGAATTTCGGAATTTTGATTTCCTCTCGCCATGGGAAGGCATGACCTTGCTGCCTGGCGATGAGAAGGTGAACAGGAGCCGCTCATGAGCGAGACCGCACCGCCGGCGAAAACGGTTTTTGAAGTCGACAGCCACACAATCAATTTTGGTCCGCAGCACCCTTCCGCGCATGGCGTGCTGCGTCTGATTATGGAGATGGATGGCGAGGTGATCGAGCGTTGCGACCCGCATATCGGGCTGCTGCATCGGGGCACCGAGAAGCTGATCGAATATAAGAGCTATATGCAGGCGGTGCCGTATTTCGACCGGCTGGATTACGTCTCGCCGATGAGCTGCGAACATGCTTTCGCGCTCGCTACCGAGAAGCTGCTGGGCGTGGAGGCACCGGAGCGCGCGCAGTGGATTCGTGTGATGTTCGCTGAACTCACCCGCGTGCTGAACCATCTTCTCAATGTCAGCCATTTCGCGCTGGATTGCGGTGCGATCTCGCCGAGCTTATGGATGTATGAGGAGCGTGAAAAGCTGCTTTCGTTTTACGAAGCTGCTTCGGGGGCTCGTTTCCATTCCAATTATTTCCGTCCTGGCGGTGTATCGAAAGATTTGCCTGCTGGGTTGGCAGAAGATATTCTGGCCTGGGCCAATGAGTTTCCGAAATTCATTGATGAGATGGAAAACCTTCTCAACGGCAACCGCATTTTCAAGCAGCGGCTGGTTGATGTTGGCGTGATCTCGGCTGAGGATGCGCTGGCTTGGGGTTTCACAGGGCCGTCTCTGCGTGGTTCGGGCGTGGCATGGGACCTGCGCCGCGCCCAGCCTTACGACAAATACGCCGAGGTGGAGTTCGATATTCCTGTTGGCAAACATGGTGATTCCTACGACCGCTATCTTGTCCGCATGGCGGAGATGCGTGAGAGTTTGAAAATCATCAAACAGGCTCTGGCGAAAATGAAACCGGGTCCGGTGAAGGTGCAGGACCGTAAGATCACGCCACCCACGCGCGCTGAGATGAAGCATTCGATGGAAGCGCTAATCCATCACTTCAAGCTCTACACGGAAGGCTATCACGTTCCCGCGGGCGCGACCTACACGGCGGTTGAAGCGCCAAAGGGTGAGTTTGGCGTGTATCTGCAAGCGGATGGCACCAACCGGCCTTACCGCTGCAAAATACGCGCAACGGGTTTTTCGCATCTCCAGGCGGCGGAGAAGCTTTGCAAGGGCCACATGCTGGCCGATATGGTGGCGATCCTGGGATCGCTCGACATTGTTTTTGGTGAGATCGACCGGTGAGCAGCACACACGCAAAACCGACCAGCTTCGCCTTTACCGAAGCCAACATGAAGTTGGTGGAGAAGGCGATTAAAAAATACCCCGAAGGCAGGCAGATGAGCGCCGTAAAATCGTTGCTCGACCTGGCGCAGCGGCAGATGGGGGCTGAAACAGGCTCAATCTGGCTGCCGCGTGCGGCGATGGATAAGGTGGCCGAGATTCTCGGTGTGCCACCCATGCGGGTTTATGAGGTTGCGACCTTCTATACCATGTTCAACTTGGAGCCGGTGGGCAAATATCACCTTCAGGTTTGTACCACCACGCCGTGCTGGCTGCGCGGCTCGGATGACATTGTGAGCGCCTGCAAATCCGCAGCCGGAATCAAGAATTTTGGCGAGACCAGCGAGGACGGACTGTTCACCTTGAAAGAGGTCGAGTGCCTGGGTGCTTGCGTGAACGCGCCGATGTTGCAGGTTAACGATGATTATTATGAGGATCTGAGTGCGGCCCGAGTGGAAGCGTTGATCAACGATCTGCGCGCCGGTAAGCCATTGCCGCCGGCGGGCTCGCTTGGCGGGCGTGCATCCTCTGCCCCGGCTGCGGGTCAGACCTCGTTGCTTTCCAACCAAGACGCGGGAGAGTGAGCTGATGTTGAAAGATTCAGACCGCATCTATCAAAATCTCTACGGCCAGAAGGATTGGAAGTTGGCGGAAGCGCGTGAGCGCGGTGATTGGGACGGCACGGCGGAGATCATCGCGCGCGGGCGCGATCCCCTGATTGAGGAAATGAAAGCCTCGGGTATGCGCGGGCGCGGGGGGGCAGGGTTCCCCACCGGCATGAAATGGTCCTTCATGCCCAAGCAGAGCGATGG
>JAGWIE010000115.1 GCA_028866445.1 Rhodospirillales bacterium
CCTTCCTCAACCGCCTTGATGGCGGGCTGGGCCAGCACTTGCGCGTTGCAATACCATTGCGTGGTGAGAAATGGTTCAATCACCGTGCCGGAGCGGTCGCCATAAGGCACCATGTTCTGGTGGGGTTTCACCTCCACCAGTTGCTCGCGGGCCTCCAGCTCCGCGACGATGAGCTTGCGGGCGGCAAAACGGTCCTGCCCCTCCAGCCCGCGCACAAATTCTGGCAGCTCGCCCAGCTCCGCCAGTGTGATGCGGCCCTGGCGGTCGAGCATCGAGGGCATTGCTAGGTTATGGCGCTTGCCCACCTCAAAATCGTTAAAATCATGCGCCGGGGTGATTTTTACGGCACCCGTGCCCTTTTCAGGGTCTGCATAGTCATCCGCGATGATGGGGATTTTGCGTTCGGTGAGCGGCAGAATGACCTGTTTGCCAATGAGGTGTTTGTATTTTTCGTTTGCCGGGTGAACGGCGACGGCGGTGTCCGCCAGCATCGTTTCAGGGCGTGTGGTAGCGACAATAATTTCCTCGCCGCCCTCAACCGGGTAGCGGATGTGCCACATATTGCCTTTGGTTTCGCGGCTTTCCACCTCAAGGTCAGAGATCGCGGTTTGCAACTGGGTGTCCCAGTTCACCAGCCGCTTATCCTGGTAGATCAGCCCTTCCTCGAACAGCCGCACGAACACCTCGCGCACCGCCACGGAAAGGCCGTCATCCATGGTGAACCGTTCGCGCGCCCAATCCGGCGAGGCGCCAAGGCGGCGGAGCTGCTGGGTTATGGTGCCGCCGGATTCCGCCTTCCACTGCCACACACGGGAGAGGAAGGTTTCACGGCCAAGCTGTTTACGGGAAACGCCTTCTTTATCCAGCAGGCGCTCCACCACCATCTGCGTGGCGATGCCGGCATGGTCCGTGCCGGGCTGCCAAAGCACGTCCCTGCCCTGCATCCGCCTGTAGCGAACGAGAATGTCCTGCAGAGTCATCGTGAGGGCATGGCCCACATGCAGGCTGCCGGTTACATTCGGCGGCGGGATCATGATGGTGTAGGGGGCGGCGTTGCTTTGCGGCTGCGCCGCGAAGGCGCCGGAGGCTTCCCAACCAGCATAAAGCCGGGCCTCAACCGAGGCCGGCTCGAAATTCTTATCCAGTGTCGTCACGAAAAACCTCCGCGCCCGGAACCGGGCGCGCCATGCATGGAAATATCAGTTAGCCCTGCGCGCGGTCCATCACGCGGTTGATCTCGGCGCGCACCACGCGCTCCACCAGGGTTGGCAAATGCGTGTCCAACCAGGCTTTCAGCACCGGCTTCACTTCTTCACGCACGATATCCTCAATTGTGATGCCTGGGCGACCCACGCTGGAGGACCGCTCGGCGCTCACGCTGCGCACCAGCGCGCCAATGGAGTTGCTGATATCCGACACGGCCTGCTCGTCCACCAACCCTTCCGGGGCTTGCACCTGTTCTTCCATATAATGTTCCTTTTCTTCTTCTATTGGTTGTTCCGCGACATGCACCAAATCCGGCTCGGCAGGTGCCGGAAGATCGATCATAGGCTCAACCGCCACGCTCTCGGCCTGTGCTGTGGGCTCTGGGTCCATAACAGGCTCGGCAGTTTCCAGGCTTGGTTCAGTGGTGAAACGTTCCACCGGTGCGGGGGATGAAGGGGTGAAATATGATTCAGGTTCCGGCGGCGGCGGCTCGGTAGCGGAAGCCGCCACGTGCAATTCCTGCACTGGCACGCGCATACTGGCGTCGAGAAAAACCTCTTCCTCGTCTTCTGGCATAATTGCCCCGCTTGCTTCTTCCTCCGAGAGGATACGCCGGATGGAAGCCAGAATTTCCTCCATGGATGGCTCGGCAGCGCTTGCCGGGCCAGAGCGGTTGGAGATGCCGTCACCTTCGCTCATCGTGCCTCCTCATGGCGTGTTCAGCATTGTGCCGTCCGGTGCTAGTCCAGCATCGTGGTCTGCATCACCACCCGTGCCAAAACCGGCGAATTTCACCGCTGCGTAATACTTCTCGTCGTCATATTCCTGCACGGGCAGATTTAAATCTCGTGCAGTGAGACGCCCGATAGCCAAAGCGATATTGTACGAATAATTTACCATTTGCGAGATATTTTGTACTTGCTGAATCTGCGCGTTCAGCAGGCTTTGCTGGGCATTGAGCACATCCAGCGTGGTGCGGGTGCCAACCAGCTCCTCGCGCTCTGTTCCGTCCAACGCGATGGCGTTCGCCTTGATCTCCGCATTTGCCGCCAGCACCGCGCCGCGCGAGGAGGTCATGCCCTCCCACGCCTGGGCCGCATTGGCATAAGCCTTGCGCTGCGCCACCAGAACCGCCGCGAAAGCCTGTTGTTGTTTGGCCCTGGCGGAGCGGATTGCCGAATATTCCTGCCCGCCCTGGTAAAGCGGTACGGTGAGCTGCCCGGTGAAGGAAGCACCGCGCTGGAAGATATTTTGGCCGGAACTGCCAGACTGATTATAGGCCGAAGCCTGAAGGGAAAGCTGCGGCATAAGGGCTGAAAACGCCACATTCACCGCATCCTTGGCGGAAGCGTCGCCAAATTCCGCGGCGATGACATCTGGGTTGTTTTGCAACGCCATCTGGCCAGCCTGCGCCTGACCATCCACCGGCAACACCAGCGGTTGCGGGGGCGACAAGTTCGCCGCCGGGTAGTCCCCCACCAACTGCCGGAAATTCTCCCGGGCGATTTCGAGATTCCCTTGCGCCACGTTCACTTGCTGCTCCGCCTGGGCAAGCGAAGCCTGCGCCTGCGCCACGGAGGTCATGGTGATCTCCCCAAGATTGAACTGCGTGCGGGTGTCGTGCACCTGGCGCTGCATCACCTGCTGGTTGTTTTCCTGTAAATCCAGTAGCTTCTGGTCTGTAACAACAGCCACATAAGCCTGGATCACGTTGTAGAAAACCGTTTGCTCCTGGGAGAGCAATTGCGCCCGCGCGGCATACACATCGTTTTTGGCCTGCCGCGTCTGGCTGGTGACTTTGCCGCCGGTGTAAACGGGCTGAGAAACGGTAAGCTGGGCAATTTTCTCGGTGCCGTTTTCTGGAACCCTGGTGTGCTGCGTTACCGGCTGATTGGTGATCGGATTGATGCCGGTTGTGGCGTATTTCTCCACGCCCGTAACCCGCCCAATCTGCCCCTGGAATGTTACCGTCGGGCGCCATCCGGAAAGTGCCGTCGGAACCTCTTCGTCGGTTTGCCGCAACACCGCCCTTTGCTGCTGCAAGGTGGGATTGTTGTAATAGGCGTCAACCAGCGCATCAGTAAGGGTGGCTGGCTGGTCTGCCAAAGCTGGCGCGATGCCGAGCGCCAGCGCGCCCAGCACGCCGCCAGGCAGAAAAAAGCCGCGGGGACGCAATTTCAGCTTCATAATCAGAAGCTAAATGCCGGGACCGGCATAAACTGCGGCAGAATATGCGCCGCGCAGTCAAACACCCGTACCGTCGACCAGCCGCCAGAAACAGCTTGCGCCACCACGGCACGGCCCAAAGCATCGGGCGAGGCATCATCGGCCAGAATAGTAACAACCCGGCCGCCAGGGCTGAGCTGGGCCGCCAGCGTATCAGGGATTTCCATCACCGCGCCTTCAATAACAATAACATCATACGGACTGCCGGAAGGCCAGCCAGCAGCCAGCCGCCCGCTAGCCGCCTGCACCTTTGGCGCATAAGTTGCCAGGGCTGTGTTTGTGAGGCGCGTTTCCTCCTCAAGGGCCACGACCTCAAGCCCCGCCAGGCCCAGAACAGCCGCCAGATAGCCGCTGCCCGCGCCAATGACCAGAACATGCGCGGGGTTCATATCCAGCACCAATTGCGCCAACCGCGCCGTGAGCATCGGGTTCGGCATGTACCGCCCTTCGCCCAGCGGCAAATCCACATCCGCATAGGCCAGGGGGCTGGTACCGGCAAAAACCTCACGCGGCAGCCTGCGCATCGCCGCGGTTATCCGGGCATCATGCACATGGTTGGGGCGGACCTGCGAATCCACCATATTTCCGCGCTGTACCGCCAAAGCATTCAAATCGGCCATGGAAACCCTTCTATTTCGCAAGTGCGGTACTTATAGCGGCCCCGCGCGCCTAAACTCAACCGCCCCTTCGCAAGACGCGCTTGGCCTGAGCAAAACACGGCTTGACCACCGCCGCCGAGACGAGGATATAGGGGCCGCACCAGATGGTCCGGTGGCAGAGTGGTGATGTAGCGGACTGCAAATCCGTGAATGTGGGTTCGATTCCCGCCCGGACCTCCAAACCCGCCCCCCAGATTACAACATCGCCAAGGGTTGTTTGCGGCGCGGCGGCGCAAATGCCGCGTCAATCGCCGCGTAATCCTCGTTTGTCAGTGTTATGCCCGCCGCTGCGGCGTTCTGCCGCACATGGGCAAGCGAGCTGGCCTTGGGAATGGCGATGGTGTTGCCATCACGCAGGCTCCAGGCAAGCGCCACCTGCGCGGTGGAAACCCCGTGGCGTTTGCCAATTTCCACCAGCGCCGGGGATTTTAACAGCCGCCCGGCCTGGCCAAGCGGCGAATAGGCCATAACCGGCACCCCTGCCGTCCGGCACCAGGGCATAAGGTCGAACTCGATCCCCCGCGCCTCGGGATTATATAAAACCTGGTTCACCGCGCATTGCCCCCCAAGCGGCAACCGGGCCAGCTCCTGCATATCGGCGGTATCGAAGTTAGAAACACCCCAGGCACCGATATGCCCGGCCTCCCGCAGACGTTCAAAAGCCTCAACCGTTTCTGCCAGCGGATAAGCGCCCCGCCAATGCAGCAGATAAAGATCGATCCTGTCTGTTTTAAGACGCTTCAGGCTGCGGGCACATGCCTGCGGCACACCCTTGGCCGAAGCATTATGCGGATACACCTTGCTGACAAGAAAAACCTTGTCCCGCTGGCCCGCAATTGCCTGGCCAACCACTTCCTCCGAACCTCCATCGGCATACATTTCCGCGGTGTCGATCAGTGTCATGCCAAGCTCGATGCCCGCTTGCAGCGCCGCGATCTCGCTGCGCGCCGCCGCCGAATCCTCGCCCATATACCAGCTTCCCTGGCCAAGGGCCGGAACCTGAATGCCGTTTGGCAGGGCAATGCGCGGGATGGTCATACGGGGCCTCCTTGGTAAACCTGTTCAGAACGGGTACGCCCCGCATTTCGTACAAGGCCAAAGCGCCACGGTAATGTCCAGCCTGTTCCTATTGAAAATCTGCTGCCGGGCAGGCAAACATGCGGCGAGAAAGGAAAAACTTAGATGAAGTTGCCACGTTTGTGCCTGCTGGCCCTGCCTTTGGCCCTTGCCGCTTGCAATGCCAATGGCCGCCGTGCGCAAGGCGATTTCAACGCTGCGGGAGATAATCTTGGCCAGAGCCATATCGGCAGCGGTTTCAACGACATTGGGAAAGGCTTTAGCGA
>JAGWIE010000116.1 GCA_028866445.1 Rhodospirillales bacterium
GATCAGGAGACTGAAATGCCGAAGCTGAAGACCAAATCTGCGGTCAAGAAGCGCTTCAAAATTACCGCCACGGGCAAGGTTTTGGCCGGCCCGGGCAAGAAGCGCCACAATCTTTATGCCCGCTCCCAGAAGGCTAAGCGCCAGAATCGCGGTAGCCAGACTCTGACCCACGCTGACGGCCTGACCGTGAAGCAGTGGGCGCCGTACGGCCTGTAAGGGAGGAGATAGAAAATGGCACGTGTTAAACGCGGTGTAACCACCCACGCCCGGCACAAGAAGGTTCTCGAACTTTCGAAGGGCTATGTTGGCCGGTCCTCAACCAATTATCGTATTGCGCTGGAGCGCCTGGAAAAGGCCCTGCGCTATGCTTATCGTGACCGCCGGGTTAAGAAGCGCGAGTTCCGCTCGCTCTGGATCCAGCGTATCAATGCCGCTGTGCGCGAGCATGGACTGACCTACAGCCAGTTCATCTTTGGCCTGAAGCAGGCCGGGTTGGAGCTGGACCGCAAGGTGCTCTCCGCCATTGCGTTTGACGATCCGGCATCCTTCGCCGAGATCGTGCAAGCCGTGAAGGGTGTTTCCGCCGCCGCGGAGTGAAATTTCCTTAAAGACTCTTGAGTCATGGCCAGGCTGAGCTCATCTCGGTCTGGCCATGATTGTTTTACCCCCGTTTCCTGAAAATTTGGCTGGACAGGCCCTTTTCCTTACTGAACAAGAGAAGCGCCAGCTTTGGGAGGCCGCCGTGTTGATGGCGGATTCTCGTGGAGCCCTCGTGCGGCTGACCGTTATTTTCGGTCAGCAGGTTGAGGCGCTTAAGGCCCTCGTGAGCCAAGTGGGTGGAAAACTAGGCGGCGAAACCTGGCGAGACCTTACGCAAAGGGCTCAGGAAGCGGTTGAGGACGTGTTGTGGAACAGCTATCGCTACGCCACCTTCGGATTGGAGGCTGTGCCGCACTTCATCAGGCCGAGGCAACCCCGGAAAAATGTAATGCATCGGCTGCTGACCACGGTGAGTGGCACGGCGTCTGGTTTTGCGGGCTTGCCCGGCGCAGTCATCGATATTCCATTCACCACGACGACGATCCTTCGTTCAATTGCAGAGATTGCACGGGATTTTGGTGAGGATTTATCCTCAGAGGATACGCGCCGCGCCTGTCTTGAGGTGTTGGCCTTCGGCGTACCGGGCGAATCTGAAGAGGAAGCTGAAACCGGCTATTGGGCGGCACGGCTCGGCGCCAGTCATCTAACTATAAATCTCTTAATCCGCAGCGCAGCCGGGCAGTTTGGGCTCATTCTGTCAGATAAGCTGGTGGCACAGATGGTGCCCATGCTTGGCGCAGTAACCGGTGGGCTGCTCAACTACAGCTTCACTGATTACTATCAGAGCATGGCAAAGGTGCATTTTTGCTTGCGCGCTTTGGAGAAACGCACCGGCGACGCTGGGGCCGTTAAACGGTCCTTCGAAGCAATGGTTCAGGCGGCCCGTGAGCGGCGGCGCATAGGCCGCCGCCGTCGTCGCCAGCGTGTACCGGTTCTGCTGCCGAAGGCTAGCTAAAGCTGATCAGTTCCACGTCAAAAATAAGAGTGGCGCCGGGGGGGATGACAGAACCGGCCCCGCGCTGGCCGTAGCCGTGTTCGGGCGGCAGAACCAGCGTGCGCTGCCCACCGGCCTGCATGGTGGAAACCCCAATATCCCAACCAGAAATCACCTGACCAACGCCAAGCTTGAAGGCGAAGGGCTGCCCGCGGTCGCGCGAGGAGTCAAATTTCCGGCCCTTGGCACCGTTATCATCCAGCCAGCCGGTATAATGCACGGTGACCATCTGGCCCTTTTGTGGCGATTCACCCGTGCCGACGACGTGGTCCTCGTATTTTATGCCGGAGGGCAGGGTGACGATATTCGTTTCAGCCAAGGCGAATTCCTTTCAAAATAAAGGTGCGGTCTAAGCCGCGCCAGCTTGTTAATCAGTTCTTGGCCTGGTGGAAACCGGCCGCGTCCAAATCTGACTTGCAGGCATACGCGCCGTGCTTGGTTTTGCCGAAATATTTAGATTTGCTGCCGTGATAGGCCTTGCTGCGGGTTAAAGCTGTCCATTCCACGACGCTGTTGGGGCAGTGTGCAGCGGCGGCGCTCTCGCTGGAGAAACGCTGGTCTGACGGGAGCAGAGCGTGCTTGCTTGCCTTGCGGTGATGGGTCTTGTGGCTAGCTGGAGCCATGGTGCCAGAAGATATGGGAGCCATGGTGCCGGTGGGGGCAGGGGTGCCGGGGGCGGTCTGCGCCATGGCGGGCAGGCTCAGCAGGCAGGCGAGGCTAAGAGGCAATAATTTTGTAAATTTTATCACAGTCATTGAACCCATCCTAAGATGCTGTCGGATTCACCTAAAAGCGTGGCAGTTTTGCGGCAAACGGGTTTGCACCTGTCGGTGCGGCGGTTTAGGAGAGCGCTGTCTCCAAACTTTGTTGAGAACGACCCATGACATTGATCGCCGACCGCCTGAACCGCATCAGCCCCAGCCAGACGATTGCCATTTCCACGAAGGCACGGGCACTTAAGGCGGAGGGCCGGGATATTATTAGCCTTTCCGCCGGTGAGCCGGATTTCGATACGCCCGATCATATCAAGCAGGCGGCGATCCAGGCCATTCAGGCAGGCGATACGAAATATACAGATGTCGCCGGTACGGCTGCCCTGCGCAAGGCCGTGGTGGAGAAGTTCAAGCGCGATAGCGGCATTGAATACAAGCCGGAAGAGATCATCGTTTCCACCGGCGGCAAGCAGGTTATCTTCAACGCCATGCTGGCCACCGTGCAGGCTGGAGACGAGGTGATTATCCCAACGCCGTGTTGGGTTTCATATCCAGATATCGTGCAACTGGCCGAAGGCGCGCCGGTTTTTGTGCCGTGCTCGCAGAATAACGGGTTCAAGCTTCGCGCTGAGGATCTGGAAGCGGCGATCACGCCCAAAACCAAATGGCTCTTCCTCAATTCCCCCAGCAACCCGACCGGGGCGGCTTATTCAGCCGAGGACCTGCGCCCGATCTGCGACGTGCTGTTGAAGCATCCGCATGTGTGGGTGTTTACCGACGATATCTACGAAAAGCTCACTTATGACGGCTTCAAGCCGGCCACCGTCGTGCAGGTGGAACCGAAGCTGAAAGAGCGCACCATCACCATGAATGGCTGCTCCAAGGCTTATGCCATGACTGGTTGGCGTATAGGTTTCTGTGGCGCGCCGGTGCAATTAATTAAGGCGATGGACAAGCTGCAAAGCCAGTCTACCTCCAACACCTCCTCAATTAGCCAGGCGGCGGCAGTGGCCGCGTTGAATGGGCCTGAGGATGCGCTTGCGGAAATGGCGCGGGTTTACGCGCAGCGCCGCGACCTGGTTGTGGAGATGCTGAACAAGGCCGAGGGATTAACCTGCCACAAACCTGAGGGCGCGTTCTACGTATTCCCTTCACTGCATGGTTGCATCGGTAAAACCACGCCCAAAGGCAAAAAGATCGAAAACGACGAGGATTTCGTGATTGCCCTGCTGGATGAGGAAGGTGTGGCCGCCGTACACGGCTCAGCTTTCATTTACCCCGGTCATTTCCGAATTTCCTACGCCACCTCTACCGAGGCGCTGCGCGAAGCCTGCACACGCATTCAGCGTTTCTGCGCGGCTTTGGCATAAGCGTTTTACCCTCGGCGGGATGAAGCTCCGGCCGAAGGCTTCAACGTAAATAAGGCGGCCATTGGCCGCCTTATTTCATTCAAAAGCCAACATATCAGGCGGCGCTTTAGGCGGCCTTGATATTGTCCGCGGCGTTCTTGCCGTTACGGCGGTCCTGCACAATGTCGAAGCTCAGCTTCTGGCCTTCGGTGATGACGCTCATGCCGCCCCGCTCAACCGCGGAAATGTGCACAAATACGTCTTCTCCGCCGTTATCCGGCCGAATAAAGCCAAAGCCCTTTGTTGCATTGAAGAATTTTACGGTTCCAGTTGTCATGACGATTTCCCTTTCAATCTGTCATAATTCGGCTTGCAGCACGAAATGCGCTGCAATCCATCCAAGGTCGATTTTGAAGAGAAAGATCGTCAACAGCGTGTATGACGCAGAAAACAAAGTTCAGTAGCAAAGATCGATGGAAAATGCTTAGCCCGTATCAGCCGGATACGCAAGCAGCCCTACCCTTCCAGGCCAAATGCCGGGGCAACGGGCAGATCCTGCTCCATCCAAGAAATTTGAAAATTCTGTTGCATTGAAGCGGTAAAAAGAGCCTGCTAGGCAAAGCCATGCACTTCACCCGCTTCACTGATTACGGTCTCAGGGCCTTAACCTATCTCGCGTTGGCACCAGACCGGCTAGCCATGATCTCTGAGATTGCGCAGGCTTATGAAGTTTCCGAACATCATATGACCAAGGTGGTGCATCGTTTAGGGCAGGTCGGTCTGGTTGATACGCAGAGGGGGCGCAATGGCGGCCTGCGCCTGGCTCGCCCGGCGGCGGAAATCGGCATCGGCGATGTCGTGCGGGCGCTGGAGCCTGAGCTTGCTTTGGCGGAATGCCAGGCGGGTGGAAATTGTGCCATTCGGGGTGCATGTGGGCTGGAAGGTATTTTGAATGAAGCGGTCAATGCCTTGCTGGCTGTGCTGGACCGTTACACCTTGGCGGATATCGCAAGCCCCCGGCACACAGCCCTGCGTCGCCGTTTAGGGCAGATGGCACCTTTGCCCAGCCGGGTTTGAACCCATGTTCCTCCAATCGCGGGAAACCTAAAGAAAATGCTGAAAACCGCTGCTGTTAGTTTCACACTATCCCTGTTCGCCCTGGCGGCGCAGGCGGCCACCCCGCCGGCCCTTTACACCAGCGCGCAGGCCAGCGCCGGTGCGGCAGTATTCGCGCAAAACTGTGCGGTATGCCACGGCGCTGCCCTTGGTGGCGGCGGTGGCCCGGCGCTCGTTGGCGCAGGCTTTACTCAAGCGGGCACCACTATCGGCAGCGTTTTTAGTGTACTTGCCCAGCAAATGCCGGCCACCAACCCTGGCGGCCTTAGCCAGAGCCAATATGAAGACCTCATGGCCTACATCCTGCAGAAAAATGGCTACCCTGCCGGCAGCACGCCAATCAGCTACGGCAAGGCGATGACCGATTCCACGCCGTTTATCTCCCAGGCCAAGTAACCCTCTGATAACGCGCGGCGGCAATTCCGCCGCCGCATTTCTCTGCTTCTGGCTGGTTTCGTGCTTCGGGTGTAGCCTTCTTTGGCTGCATCGTCGGAAGTCGCAAGAATATCAAGGAAACCAAGCCAGAGGAGTTTCATTTGCCTGATACGCAACAAGCCTCCGCCCAGTTCGGCAATCTGTCTTATGTCTCGCCCTCGCCGGAAAGCCCCTGGGGCACCTATCTGGCCCAGGTAGACCGCGTTTTACCCTACATGGGCG
>JAGWIE010000117.1 GCA_028866445.1 Rhodospirillales bacterium
GCCCCGCCCCGATCAGCCCTACCTGCAAACGCTTGCTCATGTCTTTGCGCTCTATTCTGCTATGGGCTTGCACGCAACGCTTTGCCCCGCCATACGGCAAGCGGTTTGGCATTTTTGGAGCCCGCGTTGCTTTATTTCAGCCGTGCGAAAACATTTGGTATCCTGCTCGTCTGCGGGTTGGGGGTGCTGCTCAGCCTGCCCAATCTATGGGCGCGGCCAGGCTGGTGGCCAGGATTCATGCCCTGGAACCAGGTGCATCTTGGGCTGGACCTGAAAGGCGGCTCCTATCTGCTATTGCAGATCGACACCGACGCCATTCAGAAACAGGACCTCGATTCGCTGGTTGGCGAGGCGCGGCAGACGCTCGTGAAGGCAGGGCTTGGGTATAAAGACCTGCACGCCGATCTGCATACGCATCAGGTTCTCCTCACCCCGCTGGATGGCCAAGGCCCGCAGGCGCTGGCCGCATTGCAAGGCCTCATTACCTACCTGCCCAATTCCCCCACGCCCAGCCTTGCCGTGGCGCAGATGCCGGATGGTAGCATCGCCCTTTCCATCCCCGCCCAGGCGCAAACCGCGCGCAACACCCAGGCGGTGCAGCAGGCCATCACCATCATCCAACGCCGTATCGACGGCTCCGGCGTACTAAACCCGCAAATCCAGCGCCAGGGGCAGGACCAGATCGTGGTGCAGCTCCCCGGCATTTCAGACCCAGGCCGAGTGAAAACGCTCATCGGCACCACCGCGCATATGACCTTCCAGATGGTCGATTCCAGCGCCGCACCGGGCCAGCCCGCGCCTTTGGGTGATGAGTGGTTGCCAATGTCCAACGACCCACAGCAGCAGATGGCGGTGCAAACCCAGGTCGCGGTGGATGGTGCGAGCCTGCAAAATGCCCAGGCCAGCACAGACCCGCAAACCGGCGAATGGGTGGTGAACTTCACCCTCAATGCTGTCGGCGCACGGGAATTTGCCGATACCACCACTGCGAATGTGGGTAAGCTCTTCGCCATTGTGCTGGACGGCAAGATTATCGAAGCCCCGGTCATCCGTGAGCCGATCACCGGCGGCCAGGGTCAGATTTCCGGCAATTTCACCCCGCAATCGGCTACAGATCTCGCGTTGCTGCTGCGCGCGGGCGCCCTGCCCGCCCCGCTGAACATTGTTGAGGAGCAAAGCGTGGGGCCAGAGCTGGGGGCGGATGCCATCCGCGCTGGCGCGCTCTCGCTCGGTGCTGGCTTTGTGCTGGTGCTGTTCTTTATGGCGCTGTTCTATGGGCTGTTTGGCTGGTTCGCGAATGTGGCCCTCATTGCCAACCTGGTGCTGATGCTAGCCATCCTCTCGGTGATGGGGGCAACGCTCACTTTACCGGGCATGGCTGGCATTCTGCTTACCCTCGGCATGGCGGTGGATGCCAACATCCTCATCAACGAGCGCGTGCGCGAGGAAGTGAAAAATGGCCGCAAGCCGCTGGCCGCCTTGGAGGCCGGGTATAAGCGGGCCTACGGCACTATCATCGATTCCAACGTAACCACGCTGCTGGCCCATATCACGCTGTTCATTTTCGGTTCACCGCCGGTGCGCGGCTTCGCCGTGACCATCTGTGCGGGCATCATCACCACCATGTTCACCGCCACGGTTGTAGTGCGCCTTATCACGTCGCGCTGGTATGCTGCCCGCCGCCCTGCTGCCCTGCCCGTCTAGGAGCGACCATGTTTACCAAACCGGCTTTCCGCTTTGTTCCAGACGGAACCAAAATCCGTTTCATGAATGGCCGCTTCGCCGGGCTTATCACCTCGGCGGTGCTCTCCCTCGGCTCGGTTATCCTGTTTTTCCACCCTGGCTTGAATATGGGGTTGGATTTTAAGGGTGGCGTGGTGCTGCAAGTGCAAACGCCACAGAAGGCGGATTTCTCTGCCTTGCGTTCAGCCCTCGCCGGGGCCGGACTGGCGGATGCAGCCCTGCAATCAGCCGGCACCCAGGGTAATGAAGTGTTGATAAGCCTGGAAAGCCGCAGCAATGCCGCCGCCACGCAAACCGCCATTGGCGAAGTGCAAACGGCTTTGAACAAGGCCGCACCCGGTGCGGTGATCCAATCCACCCAGGCTGTGGGCGCTTCGGTTTCAAACCAGCTTTTCAGCCAGGGGTTGGAGGCATTGGGCCTCTCCTTCGTGATGATCCTGCTCTATATCTGGTTCCGGTTTGAATGGCAGTTTGCCGTCGGCGCGGTGGTGACGTTGATTCTGGACACTACCAAAACCATAGGGTTCATGGTCATCACCCGTATCCCGTTCGACCTTGTGACCATCGCCGCCATTCTTACCATCATCGGCTATTCCACCAACGACAAGGTGGTGGTGTATGACCGGGTGCGGGAAAACCTGCGCAAATACAAAACCATGAATCTGCGGGAGTTGATCGATCTTTCAATCAACGAGACGTTGAATCGAACGCTCGGCACTTCCGGCACTGTGTTTCTGGCGGCCTTGCCGCTGGCGCTGTTTGGCGGCTCGGCGCTTGCCGGTTTTGCCTGGATCATGCTGTTCGGTATCGTGGTCGGAACCTCCTCTTCCATCTTCATTGCGGCACCTATCCTGCTGTTTCTGGGCGAGCACAGGCTGCGCCGTTCCACAGTCGCGCCAAAAAAACCCACGAAATAGGGAGTAGGCTAATTTTTTAATCGCGCTGGGCGTATAAAAATGATACACGCGCCCCGTGAGATTTTTGTACAAATTTTGGTTATTTAGACAGTGCATGTAAGCGGGCAGATTTCTCAGCTCGCTGCGGCACTTCGGCTGCGCTACCAGCCAATTGTTCGACTGGAAGATGGCGGGCTTAGCCATGTCGAAGTGCTCGCCAGGGTACTAGGCCAGGATGGGCAGTTGCTTGGCCCAGAGAGCCTGGTAGCGGCTATGGAACACCCGGAGCGCGCACTTGGCCTAACGCGGGCCATTATTCAAATGGCTTTATCGGAATATCAGGGACGTGGCCTCTCTGCGCATCAGTTGCCGCTGGCTTTTAACCTGCCTCTTAATGTTCTGGTGCATCCTGGCATCGTGCATGGCATAGAAACTCTGCGTGCAACCCACGGCCTTGCGGCAGGGTTGTTGCGGTTCGAGCTTACTGAAACCCAGCCTGTTCACAACATCAAACTGGCGGAAGAAAGCATTAAGGCATTGCGCGATGCCGGGTATAAGCTGGCGCTGGATGATATTGTGCCTGCCACGCCCTTTCTGCCCGCGTTGATGAAAACTGCCGTGGGTGCTGTGAAACTCGACCGCTCAGTGGTGGTGGATACCAGCCCTGGCGCACGGAATTTTATTCTGAAAATTACCCGCCTCGCCGCCAGCCGGTTACAGGATATTATCGCCGAAGGAATAGAAACCGCCGCACAACTGGCACGGATGCGGGAACTTGGCGCAACGCACGGCCAGGGCTTCTTGTTCGCAAAGCCGCTGGCGGCGGAGGAACTGGCCCTTCGGCTTTGCGAAGGCTAGAGCAACATCCAACCAAACGGACACGTTTGATCGGATTAAGTTGCTCGCTTAAACAGAGAGTTAGAGCGGTTTGCATGAACCGGCGTGAACGGAAACCGCTCTAAGATAACGCGAAGCGCCGCCTTGCATCTCCCTGAAGCCGCGCCACGCGGGCACGCCAGCTTTCGCTTTGCTCAGCCATGGCCGCCATTGCCAGATTATCAGGGTGCTCAGCGGTATCAGGTGTTAGTTCCCTCACCGCATTTTCGTCTTTCAGCTTCAACAAATGCGCCAGCACATTGCGTTGCGCGGCCGCCTTCAAAAACAAATCCTGCTTGCCATAAAGCCTGGCGGCCAGCCCGGCGACACTCCATTCCCGCCGCGCCAGTTGCGCCAGCAGCGATTGTTCGCGTTTCTGGCGGTGTACCAGCAACTGGGCGGTGAGGCGGCGGGGCTGAGGCAGCAACGGCCCATGGCCCGGCAGAAACACATCATCGTCACGGGAAAGCAAAAGCTGCAAGGAGCGGTAATAATCTCCCATGTCACCATCCGGCGGGCTGACGATGGAGGAGGACCAGGACATGACATGGTCGCCGCTGAATAAAAGCTTTTCCCCTGCCGCGCCTTTCAGGGCAAAGCAGAGATGGTCGGCCGCGTGGCCGGGGGTAAACACCGCTGTAAAACCTAAGATTTCGTCGCCATCACCAAGCATGATATCCGGCGTGAAGCCCGGTTTGGGTGAAGGCGCATAGGCTGCCACGGGCGCGCCGCAAGCGGCCTTCAACCCCGGCAGCGCGCCGTAATGGTCAGCATGGGTATGGGTGAGCAAAATAAGGCATATCGGGCGGTTGGCGGCGGCTTTGAGAATATCCGCGACGTGTTCGGCATCTTCCGGGCCTGGGTCGACCACCACCAGCCCGTCATCACGCTCCACAAGAAACGTATTCGTGCCGCGATAGGTCATTACGCCAGGGTTGTCCGCGACGATCCGCGTTATCCCTGGCAAAACATCAAGGGCAGCGTGGCGTGGCGGCGTGGCTTCAGTCAAAAATCCCATTCCCGCATCATGCAATGCGGTATGGGGGCGGGCAATGCGCTGACGAGCAGAGCTGCTAGCCGAAGGTGTAGGCCAGCCAGAGGGCACCCAGAACCAGGGCGGCACAAGCCACACCAAGAACGATGGGTAGCATGGTTCCATCGCCGCTCGTTCGGCTCAAACCATGAGGAAGGCGTTCCTGATGCCGCGCGAAACTGGCATTGAAATCTTTCATTTCCAACATGTTATACCTATATCTTGCGATAACGCCGTGGCGTTTGCAGGCGTATCGCCCATTATTTATTTAGAAAAACAATTATGCGCCTCAGCCCCCTTAAAATGCAACAAAAACTGTGCCGAACCACAGGCTTGCCGGGCTTTCATGTCTCCTGAGGTCGACATCGTCGTGCGCGCGGGTAATCTAGGGGAATGGCCATGCCGATAGACCCCGATTCCGCCCTGCGTAGAAATCTCAATCGCCACAAGCTTTTCGCCTCCGCCCTGCTGTTGCTTATGGCCGCACTGACCGTAGGAAGTTATTGGCTGCCGCCCTCCTCCTGGAGCGGCCTGCTGCGCGATGCCGCCAAGGCCGGCTTCATCGGCGGCGTGGCGGATTGGTTCGCCGTTACCGCGCTGTTCCGGCACCCGCTCGGCCTGCCAATTCCGCACACCGCGATTTTGCCCGCGCAGAAGCAGCGCCTGGGCGACGCGCTGGGCCGGTTTGTCGCCAACCATGTGTTCACCGAGGCTGATATAAAGCGGCTGCTGGGGGATTTAGACGGCGCCACCATTCTGCGGCGCTTTCTGGCCGACCCGGACGCAACTCGCCCCTTGGCTGAAACCTTGGCCGGAATGCTGCCCAAGCTGCT
>JAGWIE010000118.1 GCA_028866445.1 Rhodospirillales bacterium
CCGGTGCGGGTGGAAACCATCGAGAATCACAAAATGCACGCCGAGCGCGGCTACATCACCGAAGAGACCGCCCAGCGCATCAATGCAGCCAAGGCGGCAGGCCAGCGCATCATCCCCATCGGCACCACCGCCCTGCGCCTGCTGGAATCCGCCGCCACGGATGACGGCGTTTTAAAGCCCTTCGATAATGAAACAGCTATTTTCATCTATCCCGGCTACCGCTTCAAAATCGCCGATGCTTTGTTCACCAACTTCCACCTGCCGCACTCCACCCTGCTGATGCTGGTCAGCGCCTTCGCGGGCACCACCCGCATCAAATCCGCCTACGCCCACGCCATCGCCAATGGCTACCGCTTCTACTCCTACGGCGATGCGTGTTTGCTGGAACGCGCGGCGTAAGCTGGCACTTCTCCGCCATCCCCGCTAATCCCCTCCCATGACCACCCCAGATTTCTCCTTCACCCTGGCGGGCCAAAACGGCCAGGCCCGCGCCGGGTTGCTGAAAACCGCCCATGGCGAGGTGCCCACCCCCACCTTCATGGCAGTCGGCACTGCGGGCACGGTGAAGGCCATGACAGCGGATGCCGTCCGCGCCACGGGTGCCAAAATCGTCCTCGGCAACACCTACCACCTCATGCTCCGCCCCACGGCCGAGCGCGTGGCGCGCCTCGGCGGCCTGCATAAAATGATGGACTGGCCCGGCCCCATCCTCACCGATTCCGGCGGCTTCCAGATCATGTCTCTCGCCAAGCTCCGCAAGCTGGAGGAAAAGGGCGTCACCTTCCGCTCGCATATCGACGGCACGGCCCACGAGCTGACCCCCGAGCGCTCCACCGAAATCCAGCATCTGCTGGATGCCACCATCACCATGCAGCTCGATGAATGCACCAAATTCCCCGCCACCCACGCGGAAGCAGCGGCATCCATGCGGCTTTCCACCCGCTGGGCCCAACGCTCGCGCGATGCCTTCATCAAACGCCCCGGCTACGGCCAGTTCGGCATCATGCAAGGCAATGTCTACGAGGATCTGCGCCGCGAATCCGCCGCCGCATTAGTCGGCATGGATTACGAAGGCTACGCCATCGGCGGCCTCGCCGTGGGTGAAGGCCAGCAGACCATGTTCTCCGTGCTGGATTACTGCACGGATTTCCTCCCCGCCCAGAAACCCCGCTACCTCATGGGCGTCGGCACGCCAGACGACCTCCTCGGCGCCGTCGCCCGCGGGGTGGACATGTTCGACTGCGTGATGCCCACCCGCGCCGGGCGCACCGCCCGCGCCTTCACCTCCAATGGCATCTTCAACATGCGTAACGCCCGGCATATCGACGATGCCCGCACACTCGACGAAAATTGCCCCTGCCTCTGCTGCACCCGCCACACCAGGGCCTACCTGCACCACCTCTTCCGTGCCGAGGAAATGCTGGGGCCGATGCTCCTCACCATCCACAACCTCACCTATTACCAAAGCCTGATGCACGGTGCCCGCGAAGCCATTCTGAACCAGAATTATGATGCCTATTGCGCCCAAACGCGCGAAACCTGGCAGAGAGGACCTGATTCATGAGCGATGACCGTTACGCCGGGCTGCAACAGCTCGGCGCCAAAACCGAACAGCCCGCCAGCCCGGAAGAAGCCGTGTTGGAGCGTGTGCCCGCCAAAACCGGCGGCAAAAACGCCGTTGTGCGTTTCGTCTGCCCGGAATTCACCTCCCTCTGCCCGCTTACCGGCCAGCCGGATTTCGCCCATATCGTCATCGACTACATCCCCAACGACTGGCTGGTGGAAAGCAAAAGCCTCAAACTCTTCTTCCATTCCTTCCGCAACCATGGCGGCTTTCATGAAGCCTGCACCTTGATGATCGCGGACCGGCTGATCGAACTCCTGGCCCCGAAATGGCTCCGCATCGGCGCTTATTGGTACCCGCGCGGCGGCATTCCCATCGACGTATTCTGGCAAACCGGCAAACCGCCTGAAGATGCCTGGATACCCGACCAAGGCGTTCCCCCCTATCGTGGCCGCGGTTGATTTAAAAGCAGCGATTGCCCAGAAAGCAGCGGAACTCGGCTTCGCTGCCACCGGCTTCACCCGCGCCACCCTGCCGCCGGAAAAGCTGGCTTACCTGCAAGAGTTTCTGCAATCCGGCCAGCACGGCAGCATGGGCTGGATGGAAACGCGCGTGGAACAACGCGCCCACCCGCAAGCCCTGTGGCCGGAAGCAATCAGCGTCATCTCGCTGGGCTTCTCCTACGCGCCAGGGGCCGATGCCCTGGCCAACCTCACCCGGAAAGACGTAGGAAACATCTCCGTCTATGCCCGCAACCGGGATTATCACGATGTCATCAAAGGCAAGCTGAAACATCTCGCTCAGTTCATCGCCGCGCGCGGTGAGGGCGTGAAAGTCTTCGTGGACACAGCACCCGTTATGGAAAAGCCGTTGGCCGAACAGGCCGGGCTGGGGTGGCAAGGCAAGCACACCAACCTCGTCTCCCGTTCGCATGGGTCCTGGCTGTTCCTAGGAGAAATCTACACCACGTTAGCGCTGGAACCGGATGCCCCGGAGCGCGACCATTGCGGAACCTGCACCGCCTGCCAAACCGCCTGCCCCACACAGGCTTTTCCCGAACCTTACAAACTCGATGCCCGGCGCTGCATCTCCTACCTCACCATCGAACATGCAGGCCCCATCGCCGAGGAATTTCGCCTCTACATCGGCAACCGCATCTATGGCTGCGATGACTGCCTCGCCGTCTGCCCCTGGAACAAATTCGCCCAGGCCGGACGCGAGCAAAAACTAGCCGCCCGAGAAGACCTAACCGCCCCCCCACTCGTCGAACTGGCCCTGCTAGATGAAGCCGCCTTCCGCCAAAAATTCACCGCATCCCCCATCAAACGCATCGGGCGGAATCGTTTCATCCGCAACGTCGCCATCGCCATAGGCAACAGCGGCAACCCATCCCTGCTGCCGATAGCGGAACGATTAACGGCGGATGCCGACCCCGTGGTGGCCGAGGCTGGAGCGTGGGCGGTGAAGAGATTACACGGAAGGCAATAACGAGAATCCCACAATCGGCCATTCATCGGCGTCGATGCGCGGCAGCTTTGCGCCCCGTTACCGTCACTCCCGCATTTGGAGTGAAGAGTCGAAAGCGGTCATTCTCACTGTGGGTTTTTCTTTGGCCGTGGTACTAGTTTGAAATTTCCTAGATAGTTCCCAAAATGCTTACGCACCATTTGAACCGAGAGTCTGTAAAGACCTCTATTATATGTTGAGTTTTTTCTGGCTGTATTCTTAGGAATGATAAATATCTGATAGGGACTTTTGTCGATTAGGACGACTGCGAGCCAATCGAATTCATCTGGCCGGAAGTTGATTGGACTAGTTCCACGGCATTTAACAGAGATCTTTTGCAATCGCTTACCTTCTGGTGCCGCAATAACATCGTATCCTGGCCAGTTCACCGGAGCAATGAACGAGGGGATACCACTCAGAGTAAGATTCGCCGCGACCAGCATCTCCGCTGCGTCTCCCATTTGTTTTGAGGTAAATCTTTTATCATTCATGTCTTGACCCTATTTCGCGCCTTATGAAGAATCTTCAAGTTCTTCTTAGAACTGGTACGGTTCAAGAACAACTTGCAGCCACCTTTAAATGAAAGAAGTGTGCCGGGAAGCTTAAGTTATGTCCGTGTTTTTTAATGTTAACTTTGAACCCGCTATTCCACTTACGGCCCTTTACATCCAAAAATATTCCACTCACGCATCAAACCCATGTCAATCATTTTTCTCCAAAACCAAAATCCCGCATCCTCAATCCCTAACACGCCGTTATTCGCCAAATTCCCCACCAATGTTCCACGTGGAACATTCCCAGAACACCCGCCTCCCCACGCACCCCACCCCCCCAATCCTTCCCATCCCCGCCCAAACCGGCTAAATCCCTACCCCATGAGCTGGCTTACCGAATTCGTCCGCCCCAAAATCCGCACTTTGCTTGGCCGCAAGGAGGCGCCGGATAATCTCTGGCATCAATGCCCCTCCTGCCAGCAGATGATCTTCCATACCGAGCTGGATGCAGGCAAAAAAGTCTGCCCGCATTGCGGCTTCCACATGCGCGCCAAAGCGGCAGACCGCCTTTCCTGGACCTTCGATGACGGCGTCTTCACCCGCATCGAACTCCCCAAAGCCACGCCAGACCCCTTAAAATTCCGGGACCAGAAGCGCTACGCGGACCGGACGAAGGAAGCCCGGGACAAAACCAGGCAGGATGACGCCATCCTCGTCGCCCACGGCACCGTCGGCGGGCAAGATACAGTGGTCGCCGCCATGTCGTTCGAGTTCATGGGCGGCTCCATGGGCTCGGCGGTGGGGGAAGGGCTGGTGGCCGCCGCCCGCCTCGCCGTGCTGCAAAATGCGCCGCTCATCGTCTACACCGCCTCCGGCGGTGCGCGGATGCAGGAAGGTGCGATAAGCCTCATGCAAATGCCCCGCTCCATCATCGCCAGCCAGATGGTGAAGGAAGCCGGGCTGCCCTACATCGTGGTGCTGACAGACCCCACAACCGGCGGCGTCACCGCCTCCTTCGCCATGCTGGGGGATATCCAGATCGCTGAGCCCGGCACGCTCATCGGCTTCGCCGGTGCCCGCGTTATCGAACAAACCGTGCGCGAGAAACTGCCCGAGGGCTTCCAGCGCGCCGAATATCTGCACCAGCACGGCATTATCGACATGGTGGTGAAGCGCGGCGAACTCACCGCCACGCTGGCCCGCCTCATCTCGCTCGCCACGGCCAACAAGAAGGCCGCTTGACGAACGAACGGCAAAACGGGGCAAACACCCCCTTCAGCGCGGCGCTGGAGCGTCTGCACAGCCTCTACCCGCGCATGATCGACCTGAAGATCGACCGGCTGGAGCGGTTGCTGGCGGCACTGGGTTCGCCTGAAACCCACCTGCCGCCGGTGCTTCACGTGGCGGGCACCAACGGCAAAGGCTCGGTCTGCGCCATCGCCCGCGCGGTGGCCGAGGCTGCGGGGTTGCGGGTGCATGTGTTCACTTCCCCGCATCTGGTGCGGTTCAACGAACGCATCCGCCTCGCGGGCAAACTGGTGACAGACGAACAACTGGCCGAGGCGCTGGACGCCATAGAGGCCGCCAACCAGACCAACGAAATCACGGTGTTCGAGGCGATCACCGCCGCCGCCTTCTGGCTGTTCGCCCGTATTCCGGCTGATCTCTGCATCGTCGAGGTAGGTTTGGGCGGACGGATGGATGCCACCAACGTCGTCTCCCCTGCCGCCTGCGCCATCACCTCTATCTCGCTGGACCATCAGGAGTTCCTGGGC
>JAGWIE010000119.1 GCA_028866445.1 Rhodospirillales bacterium
CGCCGCCGCATGAAATGCTTCAGCACCATTGAGATGCCCGCGCTGACCCATTGCCTCGGCCCCGCGATCTCACCCGCCCTTGAGCGCGCAGGAACCGCGAAGTCCTTCAAGCCGATTCAAATCTACGGTCAATTGCTTCAACAATTACCGCAAGCCGCGCATGTCTGGTTCCGGCTGCATCCAGACACCATAAATACGCTGGCGTTCGAAACCGCCGGGTTTTCCAGCAGCGTGCAGTGGACAGTTGAGATCGCACCAACCGCTGGCGATGTTTTGTGGAAACAGATGCGCGATAAAACCCGCAACGCCATCCGCCGCGCCGGAGATGTGTTGCAGGTCGAAATATCTGAGGATAGCGAATTTTTCCTGAACTTTTACAATTCCTGCCTGCGAGAAGCGGGGCGGAAAAACAGCTATGATCAAGACTGCCTAAAACGGCTGGTGGCCGAAGCAACAGAACGCAATCGCGGGCGAATTTTAGTGGCGGCCAGCGCTGATGGTACACCGCAAGCCGCAATTTTTACCGTGTGGGACACAAAGCGGGAATATTATTTCATGTCCTCGCGGCGGGCAGGCGCGCATTTTGGCGCGGTAAATTTGCTGCTCTGGCATTCCTTGCAAAACGCCGCTGCATGCGGGCGGATTTTTGACATGGATGGTATTCATGTCGTGGGGACGCAACTCCCTAATCTGCTGCTGCTTTCAGGCTTCGGCGGCAACATCGTTCCGCGATATTGCGTCTCGCGTTCCTGCGCCGCAGCAAGTTTCCTCCGCAAAGCGGGCCGCGCCTTGCGGCGCTGAAATAACCACCTCACACCGAGAAATATTTCGCGTGGCTATTCAGCACTACGATCGCGCTGGTGCTTTGCTCGGGGTGCAGCTGATACTCATCGGACAATGACAGCCCGATCCGCTCTGCGCCCAGGAGCTTGAGTATCTGCGCCTGATCTTCCAGTTTCGGGCAGGCCGGATAACCGAACGAGTAGCGGCTGCCGCGATAGCCCTGGGAGAGCATCTTCTCCATGTCGCGGTCATCCTCCGCCGCGAAGCCAAGCTCCGCACGGATGCGCTTATGGGTATATTCGGCCAGCGCCTCCGCCATCTCCACCGAGATGCCGTGCAGATAGAGGTAATCCTGATAGCGGTTGCTCTCGAACCATTCGCGCGCGACCTCGGAGGCTTTCTGGCCCATGGTCACGGCTTGCAGGCCGATCACGCCGCGCCCATCCTCCACATCCGGGAAGAAATCCGCGATGCACTCGCCATCCTGCTTCGGCTGGCGCGGCAGGGTAAAGCGGGCAACTTCGTTGGTGCCAGCTTCATCGAACAGAATCAGGTCATTCCCCTGCCCCGCCGCCTTCCAATAGCCATAAACCGCTTGCGGGTGAAGAATATTATCTGTCTCGCAAAGGTCCAGCATCCGCTTCATCACCGGGCGCAGCTCCTGGCGCGCCCAGCCCATGAAATCCTCTAGGCTTTTGCCCTGCTTTCTGAAACCCCATTGGAACTGGAACAGCGACCGCTCGTTCAGGAAGGGCACCACGGCCTTTGGGGCGGCCTCGATCACCTTCGCACCCCAGAAGGGCGGCGTGAGCGCAGCCTCGTTGGTGTTCAAACGGCGGCGGCGGGCCTGCACCTCTTTCACATCCACCGGGGCGAAGGCTTTCTCATCCGCTTGGCCGAGCGCGCGCTTGGTGTTGCGGGATTTGCCGACGCGCTTGGCCTGAATGGCGGCGAGGTAATCGTCAAACGCGTTGCCGGTGACCTTGTCCATCAGATGCAGGCCATCAAAGGCGTCGCGCGCGTAAGCCACGCGGCCAGAGGCGTAGGAGGCGACGCAATCATCCTCGACATAGTTGCGAGTGAGTGCCGCACCGCCGAGCAGGATGGGGATTTCTAGTCCCTGGCGGGACAGCTCCTCCAGATTTTCCCTCATGACGACAGTGGATTTAACGAGCAGGCCGGACATGCCGATGGCATGGGCCCGGTGCTCTTTCGCGGCCGTTACCATCTCCGCCAGCGGCACCTTGATGCCTAGATTGATGACCTTGTAGCCGTTATTGGTGAGGATGATGTCGACAAGGTTCTTGCCGATATCATGCACGTCGCCCTTCACGGTGGCGAGCACGATGATGCCTTTCTCCTCGCCCTCGACACGCTCCATCATCGGCTCAAGATACGCCACGGCGGCTTTCATCGTCTCGGCGGATTGCAGCACGAACGGCAATTGCATCTTGCCCGCGCCAAACAGCTCGCCCACCACTTTCATCCCCTCCAGCAGAATATTATTGATAATCTCAAGCGGCTTGTGGGTTTTCAGCGCCTCGTCCAGCTCGTCACTCAGTCCCTTGCGGTCGCCATCCACAATCCGATCTTTTAAGCGTCCTTCCACCGTCTCGGCACGTTTTTTCTTGGTAGCATCTACGGCTTTTCTGTCCGCGAAGATTTCCAACAGCTTCTGCAGCGGGTCGTAGCCTTCCTCGCGGCGGTCGAAGATCAGATCCTCGCATACCTTCGCCTCCGCCGGGTCGATCATGTGCAGAGGCCGGATTTTGGAGACGTGGACGATGGCGCCTGTCATCCCGGCTTTCACCGCATGGTCCAGGAACACCGAGTTCAGCACCGCCCGCGCGGCAGGGTTGAGGCCGAAGGAGATGTTGGACAGGCCAAGGATGATCTGAATATCCGGGAATTTGTCCCGGATCATCTTGATGCCTTCCAAGGTCCATTGTCCCAGCTTGCGGTCATCCTCATTGCCGGTGGCGATGGTGAAGGTGAGCGGGTCGATCAACAAATCTGATTGCGGCAGGCCGTATTTTTCGCAGGCGAACTCCACCAGCCGCGTGGCGATGCGCAGCTTGTCCGCAGGCTCCTTCGCCATGCCCACTTCATCGATGGTGAGCGCGATGACGGCGGCGCCAAACTTCTTCGCCAGCTTCAGCCGGTCGGTTGCATGGCCTTCGCCATCCTCGAAATTGATCGAGTTGATGATCGGCTTGCCGCCATGCAGCTTCAGCGCCGCTTCAATCACAGGCGTCTCAGTGGAATCGATCACCAGCGGCGCGTTCACTGAAGAGGTGAAGCGGGTGATGACCTCGTTCATTTCCTTGGTCTCGTTGCGGCCAACAAAGGCGGTGCAGATGTCCAGCGCATTGGAGGCTTCGGCCACCTGCTCGCGGCCCATCGCCACGCAGCCATCCCAATCGCCCGCCTCCTGCAGCTCGCGCCATTTCTTCGAGCCATTGGCGTTGCAGCGCTCACCGATGGAGAAATAGCTGTTCTCCTGGCGCAGCGGCACCGCGCCATAAAGGCTGGCGACGGACGGCACCCAGAAAAATTTGCGCGCGATGGGCGCCGGGCGCGGGTTGCCCAGCTTCTTCAGCATCCCGTCCAGCGCCTGGATATGCGGGATGGAGGTGCCGCAGCACCCGCCGATGAGGTTCACCCCATCCTCCACCACGAAGCGTTCCACCCAGCTCGCCATCTCGGCCCCGCCGAGGGGGTAGTGGGTTTGGCCGTCCACCAGCTCCGGCAGCCCGGCATTGGGCTGCACGGAAATCTTGCCCGGCCAGTTCTGGGAGAGATAGCGCACATGCTCGGCCATTTCCTGCGGGCCGGTGGCGCAGTTCAGGCCCATCAGCGGCACGTCCAACGCATTGATGATGGTGGCCGCCGCCGCGATATCCGGCCCCACCAGCAGCGTGCCGGTGGTCTCCACCGTCACCTGCACGAAGATGGGGATATTGCTCTTGGCGGCGGCGATGGCGCGCTTGGCGCCGTTCACGGCGGCCTTAATCTGCAGCGTATCCTGGCAGGTTTCGATAAGGATGGCATCCACCCCCCCCGCGAGCAGCCCCTGGGATTGCAAAAACAGCGCCTCCTCCAGCGGGTCATAGGCGACATTGCCGAGGCTCGGCAGCTTGGTGCCCGGCCCGATGGAGCCGACAACCCAGCGCTGTCGGCCATCGGCGAAGCTCTCTGCGGCTTCGCGCGCCAGCTCACCGGCGATTTTGTTGATCTCGAAGGCGCGGTCCGTCAGATCGAACTCGCCCAGCGTGATGGGCGAGCCACCAAAGCTGTTGGTCTGCACCATGTCCGACCCGGCTTCGAAATAGCCGCGGTGGATCTCTCGCACCAAATCCGGCCGGGAGAGATTCAGCACTTCCGTGCAGTTTTCCTTGTCCCAGTAATCTTTCTCGATATCGAGGGTGAGCGCCTGAACACGCGAGCCCATGCCGCCATCGCAGAGCAGAACATTACGGGAAAGGGCTTCGAGCAGATGTGGGCGGTTTGACATGCTTGCCAAATAGCCTCCCTGCACCCCATTTCCAATACATGGAAAAAGATGGCCGTATTCCCGTTTATATAGGTGGCTCACCGGGGCCGGATGACGCCGTGCTGGTGGAAAGCGGCCAGGCCATGCCGGAGCTTGGCCATGCGCTGCGTTTTACCGCCCCTAAATTCGGCCATCAGCCGGGCTGCTTCTGCTGTGCGGCACGCGGCCCGGCGGCGAATGCTTTTTCAGCACTCTACCGGGACCGCGCAACCGGGGCCGCGCCATATTTCAACCGGGTGATCGTATTAGCGTCCTTGTTGGGCGAGGCGGATATTAAAGCTGCACTCGACCAGGACGCCGTTACAAAGGCACGCTTCCGGCTTGGTTAATGGTAGGCGAAGCCGCCCGCCAGCCAAACAATGAGCAGGACGATGATGACCAGGCCCAGCACACCGCCGGAGCCATAGCCGCCGTAAGAGCGATGCGCGTAATAGCCGCCACCACCGCCGAACAGCAGAATAATTATCAGAATGAGAAGGATCAGGCCCATTTTCGTCTCCACTATTGTCTTACAACCAAAACTAAAGTGGGGGTGGAAAGCGCTGGCGCGGGTTAGCGGTTCATGAAACAATCGAAAGTCTTAAAATGCTGGGCTGCTACGCCCACCGCGAATTGTTCCGCGCCGCAACCAAGGCTATGAGCCTTATCGGAACCTGTTATCCCTGGGGGAAAGAATATGGCCGAGACGTTCGATGTCATCGTAATCGGGTCCGGGCCGGGAGGCTATGTCTGCGCCATTCGCGCCGCACAGCTCGGGTTCAAGGTGGCCTGCGTTGAGAAGCGCGCGACACTGGGGGGCACCTGTTTGAATATCGGCTGTATCCCCTCCAAGGCGCTGCTGCAATCCTCCGAGAATTTTCACGAAGCCGCGCATAGCTT
>JAGWIE010000120.1 GCA_028866445.1 Rhodospirillales bacterium
TTGTCGATCAAAATCGCCAAATCCTTCGTCATATGCCCGGCTTCCACCGTCTCCACGCAAACCCGCTCCAGCGTCTCGGCAAAATTCACCACCTCCGGCGTATCATCAAACCGCCCGCGGTAAATCAGCCCCCGCGTCCACGCAAAAATGCTGGCAATCGGGTTGGTGGAAGTTGGGCGGCCCTTCTGGTGCTCGCGGTAATGCCGGGTCACGGTGCCGTGCGCGGCTTCGGCCTCAACCACCGTGCCATCCGGGTTCAGCAGCACAGAGGTCATCAACCCCAGCGATCCAAACCCCTGCGCCACAATGTCAGACTGCACATCGCCATCATAATTCTTGCACGCCCACACATAGCCACCGCTCCATTTCAGGGCGCAGGCCACCATGTCGTCAATCAGCCGGTGCTCATAGGTCAACCCGGCCTTGTCAAACGCGGCCTTAAACTCCGCGTTGAAAATCCGCTCGAAGGTGTCTTTAAAGAACCCGTCATAGCCCTTCAGAATCGTATTCTTGGTGGAAAGATAAACCGGGTAATTCCGCGCCAGCCCATAATTAAAGCTCGCCCGCGCAAACCCCTCGATTGATTTCAGCGTGTTGAACATGCCCATCGCCACGCCAGGGCCGGTGAAGTCATGCACATCCATCACCACCGGCTCACCGCCTTCGGGCTTAAACACCAGCTCCAGCTTGCCGGGGCCGGGCACTTTGTAATCAGTGGCGCGGTAGATATCGCCATAGGCATGGCGGCCCACCACAATCGGCTGCGTCCAATGCGGCACCAGCCGGGGCACGTTGCTGCATATAATCGGTTCACGGAAGATGGTGCCGTCCACAATATTGCGGATCGTCCCGTTCGGGCTTTTCCACATCTTCTTCAGGCCGAATTCCTCCACCCGTGCCTCGTCCGGCGTAATGGTGGCGCATTTCACGGCCACGCCATATTGCTTGGTGGCGTTGGCGGCATCAACGGTCACCTGGTCGTCGGTGGCGTCGCGGTGCTCAATGCCAAGGTCGAAATATTTAAGGTCGATGTCGAGATACGGCAGAATCAGCTTCTCTTTAATAAACCCCCAGATAATCCGGGTCATCTCATCCCCGTCCATCTCCACCACCGGGGTTTTTACCTTGATTCTGGCCATTTCAGCTCGCTTTCTTCATGCGCTTCGCATCAAATACCATTCCCGCCGCGCCGCACAACCCTGGCAGATGGACGGCCAGCGCCCAAGCCGCTAGGAGGGGCGAATTGAATGTCTCAAAGAGAGGGCGACATGAGCGGGCGGATTGCCGCGAAAATCGATTGGGCGAGCGACTGGGACCGGGACGCTGCCTTAACCACAGCCAAGCTGCTGCTGGAAATCAAAGCCGTCAACTTCCGCCCGGAGGAGCCGTACACGCTCACCTCCGGCTGGAAATCCCCTGTCTATATCGATTGCCGCAAGATCATCTACTTCCCCCGCGCGCGGGCCAAAATCTGCGATCTGGCGGTGGAAAAAATCAGCCGGCATATTGGCTACGAGGCCATTCAGGCCGTGGCTGGCGGCGAAACCGCGGGCATTCCCTTCGCGGCATGGATCGCCGAGCGCATGCACGCCCCCATGGCTTATGTCCGCAAAAAGCCCAAGGGTTTTGGCAAAAACGCGCTCATTGAAGGCGAGGTGCCGGAGGGCCTGAACACCCTGCTGGTGGAAGACCTCACCACAGATGGCGGCTCCAAAATCCAGTTCGCCAATGCGCTGCGCGACGCCGGAGCTATCTGCAACCATACCTTTGTCGTGTTCTTCTACGGCGTGTTTCCTGGCTCGTTTGAAACACTGGCGAGCATGAACATCTCGCTCCATCACCTCTGCACTTGGTGGGATGTTCTGGAAGCCGCCAAATCCCACGCATATTTCTCTGATTCCGCCTTGGCCGGTGTTCGTAAATTCCTCGAGAATCCCATGGCCTGGTCTGCTGCCCATGGCGGTGTCGCCTCGGCGGAAGAAGCATTGGAATACAAGCTCGGCAAAAAGGGTTAAGCCATGCCGGGTGAGCAGGCAAACCATCTGCTCATCTTCGGCCTGGGTTATTCCGGCCGGGCCATCGCCCGTGCCGCAATGGTGGCGGGCTGGCAGGTCAGCGCCACATTTCGCGGCGAGACCTCGCCAGAACCCGGTGTGGCGCTGGTGCCGTTCACAAAGGCCGCCTCTTCCATCGCCGCCGCCACTCACATTCTTTCGACCGCCGCACCGGATGAAACCGGCGACCCGGTTCTCGCCCGCTACCACGCGGCCTTAAGAACCGCCCCTGCCAAATGGCTGGGCTATCTTTCCACCACCGGGGTTTATGGCGATGCGGGGGGTGCCTGGGTGGATGAAACCACCAAGCCCAACCCTGGCTCCGCCCGCACCAAACGCCGCGTCGCTGCCGAGCATGGCTGGGCGGCACTTGGCAAGCCGCTCGCCATCTTCCGCCTCGCTGGCATTTACGGCCCCGGTCGCTCGATGCTGGACGATCTACGCACGGGGCAGGGGCGTCATGTTCTCAAACCCGGCCATCTGTTTGGCCGCATCCACCGGGCGGATATCGCCCAGGCCGTGCTCGCAGCGCTCAGCCAAAACGCCACCGGCATCTTCAATTTGTCGGATGACGAACCCGCCACCCCGTCGGACGTGGTGTGCGAAGCTGCCCGGCTGCTCGGCATCGCCCCGCCGCCGGCCGTGCCCTACGAGCAGATCGCCAAAACCATGTCCCCCATGGCACTCAGCTTCTGGGCGGAAAACCGTAAGGTCGCGGCGGAAAAAACCAAATTCCGCCTGGGTCTCTCCTGGCGCTACCCTACCTACCGCGAGGGCCTAGCCGCCATCCTGGCTGAGGAGGCCGAACACTAGTTCAGCCCCTCCGCCACGGAAACTCCCGCCGTTGTCAGCACTGCAGACAGTGCTTTGTCGGCAAGCTCGGGGTTCGCTTTAATATCCGCGAAATTTGCGTAGTTAAATTGTGGGTCGGGCTTTTGGTCGCCCTTCATTCCTGAATATTGGAACGCGCCCTGTGCCAGAGTCGTGGTACCATTGCTGGCAATAAGCCTGTATTTTAGTTCGACCATCGGCTGGTAGGGTGCACCCAAGCCGCCTTTATAATAACCAAGCTGCACAAGCACCACATCAAGTTGTGGTGTGGAGGATGGCGTATATGGGCTGAGAAAATCTCCCTGCGGGCGCGGAACAGAAATCCGTGTCACCGTGTAGCCTTCCACATCAAGCTGCTTGGTAATCGCCGTCGCCAGGAGAGGTTCAGCCGAGAAATTATCTTGGGTCAGCAGGCCGGTAAAAGTCTTATTACGCTTAGCAGCTGCATCGGCTTCGATGCTTCCGCCAATAAGGCCGCCAACGATCCCGAATGCTGGACCGATAGTTCCTGCCACGGTAGTCGGTGCGAGGGAGACCACAGATTCCTGAGGGGGAATGTATGGAGTAACGAGGGCGATCTGTTTTCCGCCCTGATGTTGGTAGGCAACTGTCGATGCTAAAGGCGGCGGCGTGCAACCAACCAGCAAAAACGGCACTACAATCACGACGCCTAAGCGCCTTGTTAAAGAGAAAGACAAATAAACCCCACCTGATATCGTTATTGGGCCTTGGAGCAAGCCACATATCTTAATTTTATTTCATGATAAGATCGTTTCGGCAAGGGTAGCAGTTAGCAGCGCCAATTCCTCCGGCGCTGAAAGCCGGTGGTCACCGTCCTTAATAAAAGTCAGCCGCACATCATTGCTGGCCAGGTTTTCCAGCAGTTTCAGGCTCTGCCGCCAGGCCACGGCATCGTCCTTCATCCCGTGCAGAATCCGCACCTTGCAGGCCACCTCAATCCTGCTCGTCATCACCAGAAACGCCGCGCTCCGCTCAATCAGTTTCAGCGAAAAGGGCAGGGGATCGCCATAGTCCGATGGTTTGTAAATCACCCCGGTTTTCTGAATTTCCTCTTTCATTGCCGCGGGCAATTCAACAGCCAGCATGGCGGCGGTGAAATCCGGCGCGGGGGCCAGCAACACCATGCCCTTCAACCGTGCCCCCAGCTTGGGTCCCAGCAGCAGCGAAATCCACCCACCCATGGATGAGCCCACCAACACCACATCCCGCTCCGGTGCGATTTGTTCCAGCACTAATGCCGCATCAGCCGCCCAGTCGCCAATGCCGTTTTCAATAAACACCCCGCCGGACTTGCCATGCCCGGCATAATCGAAGCGCAGCATCGCCCGCCCCTGTGCCCGGCACCACGCTTCCAGCGCCAGCGCCTTGGTGCCTTCCATGTCCGAGGCATAGCCAGGGCAGAACATCACCAGCGGGCCTTCCCCCGCCAGAAACTCATAGGCCAGGGCGATTCCCGGCAGGCGTGACACAAACGGCATAGTCATAAACCTCCAACCCTGGTAGCGCGCAGCCTATGATTGACCGCCCGCGAACGATTCTCCAGGTGTTGCCCAAACTTGATGCCGGGGGGGCGGAACGGGTCGCCATCGAAATCGCCGAGGCCGTGCGCCTCGCCGGGCATCGCTCCATCATCGCCGCGGAGGATGGCCGCCTATCCACCCATGCCATCCGCGCCGGGGTGGAGCTGCTTCACCTCAACCTCTCCACCAAAAATCCTTTTAAAATATGGCGCAATACCAAAAAACTCCGCGCCATTATCAACGAGAACCAGGTGGACCTCGTCCATGCCCATTCCCGCGCCCCGGCCTGGTCGGCTTACCGCGCCGCCCGGCACGCGGGTATTCCCTTCGTCACCACCTATCACGGCACGTATGGCGAAGGCTCCCGGCTGAAGAAACGCTATAACCGGGTGATGGCGGCGGGGGACCGCGTTGTGGCTGTCAGTCACTTCATCGAAAATCTCATAAAATCCCGCTACAAGATTGATCCTGAGAAAATCAGGGTCATTCATAACGGCGTTGACCTGCGTAAGTTCGACCCCGCCTCCGTGCGCGGCGACCGCGCCGTGCGCCTCGCCAAAGAATGGCGGATTGAAAATGGTCAGCCCGCCATCCTGCTCCCCGCCCGGCTCACCGCCTGGAAAGGCCAGCGTCTGTTCATCCGCGCGCTGGCAAAAATGCGGCATAATGAGGCGGTTGGCATCCTTATTGGCTCAGACCAGGGGCGGCATAAATACACAGAGGAGCTGATGACCCTGGCGGAGCGCCTCGGGATTGGTGGCCGCCTGCGCCTCGCTGGCCATGT
>JAGWIE010000121.1 GCA_028866445.1 Rhodospirillales bacterium
ACTTCTGCCCTGTTGGCGTTCCGCGCTCCGCCACCAACCGTAAATAATCCCGCAACGCCTCCTCACGCGGCGGGCTGACCATGGCGCGCAGCAACGCCGCCTCGTTCTCTTCCTCCGTCCCCAGCGCGGCGCGCAGCATCGCCGCCAGGACCTCTTTCGATTGATTCAGAAATTCCGGCGCCAAATCTTTCACAAGCTTGCTGCTCAACTCAACAAACCGCGTCTCGTCAATTTCCGCCGCCAGCGTGCCAACAGCGCCCCGCATCACCGGGCTGGCCAGCACATCCTCCCGCGCTTCCCGCAACCGCAATCCCGCCGCTTCGTCATCCGCCACGCTAAAATGCGGGGAAAGCCGCGCCTCTAACGGAAAGCGCCGCAGCAAGGACTGGCAAAAAGCGTGAATCGTTTCAATCCGCATTCCGCCAGGCAGGTCCAACACATCCGCGAAAAGCTGGCGCGCAAGGCTGAGCGTTTTCTCATTCGGCGTTACATTCAGCGCACGCAGCCTGGCGGCCAGCGCCGTGCGTGGCATCGCCACCCACTCACCCAGACGTTTGTTCAGGCGAATCCGCATTTCCGCCGCCGCCGCCTTGGTGTAGGTGAGGCATAGAATTTTCTCAGGTGCCGTGCCCGCCAGCATCAAGCGCAACAAACGGTCTGTCAGCAGCTTGGTTTTGCCGCTGCCGGCCGAAGCCGCAACGAAAGCCGACACCGCCGGATCAGACGCCTTTAATTGTTCGCGGTTGGCGTCATCAATCGCTGACATCTTCATCCTCCCCACCCCATTCGGCGCGGCGCGAAATCCCGGCATAATCATCAAACCGATTCACCCGGCCGGGGTGGGGCGCTGCCAAAAACGGCCTGGCGGGGTCGGCATATTTTGCCAACAGATCTCCTACCCCTGCCGCGCGGTCGATCACATCACGCAACTCCTCTGGTTTTTTTAAAACCGCCGCCTCCGCGCCCGCCGCCGCGCGACCGGAAAGGGCGACATAAATCAGCTCCTTCACCTCGGCGGCGAATGCCTCGCCAAAAGCGCCACTCTCCGCCATCACCGCCTCCAGCGGCAATTGCGGCGCGGTCCCGGCTTTTACGTTCTTCTCTGAAGGCACGTTGCCAGTCTTGTAGTCGATAATCCGCAACTTGCCGTCGGCATCGCGCTCAATCCGGTCCGCCCGGCCTTTTAAAATGAAATCTCCAGGCAATTTCCATTCGCCCTGCACCTCCAACCCTTGCGCCACCGGCACACCATGTTCCGCGATGCGCGCGCGTTCAACCTCCACCAGCCAATCCGCGATGCGTTCCAACCGCGCCGCCCACCATTGCGCCAACGCCGCGCGGGGGCGGGTTTCACGCATTGCAAGCTCCAGCGCATGGCACAGCCGTGCTGGCGCATCAGCCGCGCTCACATCGCTTTCGGCAAAAAACTTCGCCAAACCCGCGTGCACCACATCGCCAAACTGGCTGGAATCACTTTCTTCGTCCAACGGGTCAAGCGGGGAAAGTTTCAGCACTTTCCGCGCATAAATCGCATAGGGATCCGCCATGAGGGTGGCGATATCGGAAATTGAGTACACGCGCGGGCGTTTTTCCGCAGGCGGCAACGGGCGCGGGCGCGGGCGCGGCGTGCGCCGGTCTGGCAGGTCAATCTGCCCCACCCAAAGCCCGGCCTCATGCGCGGGCAACGCCAAACCCTGCCCCGCCAACATGGCAAAAAGCCGGGTCAGCCAGCGGGCGGGCACAGCGGGCGCGCGTTCTCGCCGCTTAGGGGCGGCCAACACCACCTGCGGGCAGGTGCTGGCCAGCGAGAAAAACCCATGCGCGGCCTGGCTAATTTTCAATTCAGGGCTCGGCAAACCTGCCTTCTTGCGCATCGGGCGGGAAAGCCAAGGGCCAGGCTCTTCCGGGGCAGGCCACACGCCTTCCACCAGGCCGCCCAGCACCGCCACATCCACGCTTTGCAGCGCTGCCTCCTGAATACCCCAAATGGCGATGCGCGGGTGCCCATCCTTCGCGCGGGGGCGGCGCACCACTTGCCCGCCCATCAACACATCCAGCAGCTCCGGCAAATCGGCGGGGGCCATATCTGGCATCTCCTCCAGCGCCGCCAGGTTTTCGGCCAGCAGGGCGGAAAGTGCATTGCCCGCCTCGCCCAGCCAAAGCCGCGCCGGGCCGGGCTCATCCGGCGTGGTGGCAAGGGCCTCGCCGGCGCGTATTAACGCCGTTAACGCCGCCACTGGCGAAACCGCAACGGGCAAAGCCAGCGGCCTTAACATATCCTCCAACCGGGTGAGAAAATCCTTCTCGGCCTGGTGCTCGTCCTGCAACCGGAAGCGCAAGCTTTCCAGCCCCGGCGGCGGGCGCGGGCCGCGCAACGCATGTGTCTCCAGCCGCCGGGCCATGTCCCGGAAGGCTTGCGGGTTCATATCGCCTGTGGCCAGCGGATGTTTCAGCAAAGCCAGCAACGGTAAAGGCGCGTAACCCTCTCGCGCGGCGCGAGCCAGCAGGCGCAAAAACACCGCTGGCGGGGTGGCGGCCAAAGGCTCGCCCGCGCTGTCATCCGCGGTAATGCCGAAGCGTTTCAGCGCCGCCCCCACGCGCGCCGCCAAGGCACGGTCCGGCGTAATCAGCGCGGCACTCTGCCCAGGGGTTTGCAGCGCCTCACGCAATATCATCGCAATGGCCAGGGCGTTTTGCGCCTCGTCCCCGGTTTCGAGGTACGAAACCCCCTCCAGGCTTAGCGCCGCCGGGTTCTGCCATTCAGAAAGTGCTGAGGCGGGCAGCAAAGCACGGGAGAATAATCTGCTGCGCCCTTCCGGCACATTCGCCAAAACAGCAGGCAGCGCCGCCACTTCTTCCACCCGCACGCCGATATCGGCCAGCAGCCGGGCGATACCGCCTTGCGCGTGCGCTTCCTCAACCCCTGCCCACGCCGCAGCGGGTAAATGCGGGTCGAACCCCGGCAAAATCAACCGCCCTTGCGGCAGGCTCGCCACCATCTCCGCCATGCGGGCGATGGCAGGCGTGCCCTCGGCGGCCACCATCCATACCGGGCCGGATGGCGGGCTTTCCCGCCACGCCTTGGCCTGCGCCTCTATCAGCAAAGCCAGCCGCTTCGCCGGATTCATCACGCCTTCGGCTTTTAGAATTTCCGGCCAGGCATGGGTAACAATGGTAAGAAATTCCAGCGTGCGCTGCCAATGCGCGGCGAAATCCTCCGGCACCAGGCTTGGCAGCGCCGCCGCCAGATCCACCCCGGCATGGTCGGCCTCGTCCAGCAGGCTGGCAAACTCAGCCGCCAGCTCCCAGGCGGCGGGCAGTTTTTGTGGTGCTCCCGTTTCCTGCGGCATTTGCAAAATCAATCGCGCCAACAGCGCCTGCCGCCGCGTGGGGGCCATGGCGGGCGGCAGCGCGAACCCGGCTGAGAGCAGCAGCCCGGCTTCGTCGATATTGCCAAGGGCTATAATGCGCGGCAGCAGCAGCGCCTTGCCCGCATTGGCCTCCAGAAACGCTCCCGCCAAGGCTTGGGCAGCGCGGCGGCTAGGCAGAATAATCAGCCCCTCATGCCCGCCCCCCTCGGCCAGCCACAGCCGGGCAAGTGCGGGCAAAAACGCGGCCCCTGGCGGAAAGGCGCCAATACGCGGGCGGCGGGGGGTCTTCGCCGTATCAGCTTGCATCGAAACCCCTTAAATCCCCTTCAATCTCCACATCCCGCCCTGAACCCGCAAGGGTAAAGCGCAGCCGCCACCCATGGGCAGGGGTGAAGCCCGCCAGCCGCTCCGGCCATTCCACCAGCACGATACCCGAAAGCGCCTCGTCCCAGCCCAGCTCCTCCAGTGCCGCCGGGCCATCCAGCCGCCAGAGGTCATAGTGGAAAATCTCCGCACCGCCCGGTGTTTCATAGCTCTGCACCAGGGTGAAAGTGGGGCTGGGCACGGCAAGGCGCGCATCGCCCATCATCGCGCGAATAAAGGCGCGGGCGAGGCTGGACTTGCCCGCCCCCAACGGGCCTTCCAGCAGCAGCACATCACCCGGCCGGGCAATGGCGGCCAGCTTTTCACCCAGGTTTTGGGTCTCCGACTCGTCCTTCAGGTGCAAGCGCATAAGTTTGTTTTGTATCGGCACGCTTGATCAGGAAAGAGGGCCGGGGCAAAGCATTCAGCATGAAACGAATTTCAACCGATGTGGCGATCATAGGCGCTGGCCCTGCCGGCATGTTCGCGGTGTTCGAATGCGGGATGCTGAAAATGTCCTGCGTGCTGATCGACACGCTGGACGATTTGGGCGGCCAATGCGCGGCCCTCTACCCGGAAAAGCCGATCTACGACATTCCCGCCCACCCCGCCATTGAAGGCGGCGCGCTGATTGCGAAACTGGAAGAGCAGATTGCGCCGTTTGAATGCGCCAAGCTGCTTGGGCGGCAGGTAACCGGGCTTTCCGGCGAATGCGGCGATTTCACCCTCACCACCAGCGCTGGCGATGAGATCAAAGCCAAAGCCGTTGTTGTCGCCGCCGGGGCGGGGGCTTTCGGCCCCAACCGCCCGCCGCTGGAAGGCCTTACGGCCTACGAGACCACGGGCGCGGTACGCTATTACGTGAAAAGGCGCGAGGATCTGCGCGGCAAGCGCGTTGTCATCGCGGGCGGCGGCGACTCGGCGGTCGATTGGGCGCTGGCCTTGCAAGGCATCGCCGCCAGCATTGCCGTGGTGCATCGCCGCCCGAAATTCCGCGCCGCCCCGGAGAGTACCGCGCAGCTCGACGCCTTGGTGTCCTCCGGCAAGGTGGAAATGGTCATCCCCTACCAGCTTCATGCCCTGCACGGCACCGGCGGCGCGTTGGAGAGCGTGGAAGTGGCGGATTTGGACGGCGGCACAAAACATTTGCCCGCCGATGTGCTGCTGCCCTTCTTCGGCCTGGCGATGGAGCTCGGGCCGATCGCGGATTGGGGGCTGGGGCTGGAGAAAAGCCATATCGCTGTCATACCATCCAACATGCAAACCTCCCTGCCCGGCGTGTTCGCGGTGGGTGATATCTGCGCCTATCCCGGCAAGCTGAAGCTGATTTTGCAAGGCTTCGCCGAAGGGGCCGTGGCGGCCCATGCCATCTATGCCATCGTGAACCCGGATAAGGCGCTGCATTTTGAATATTCAACAA
>JAGWIE010000122.1 GCA_028866445.1 Rhodospirillales bacterium
GGGCAGCGCGCAACGAGTGAGAAGGTCATGCAAATGCTCCTGGGCAGTCAATCATGGTTTCGGCGGCAATCTTGCTTTTGTATAATATTATCTTGTGATACCTTGGTTCAAATTTTCTGAGTGATAACGCGATGCGCTTTACGCTGAAACAGATAAGCTATTTCGTGGCAACAGCAGAGATGGGCAGCATTACCCTGGCCTCGGAGAAGGTAAACATCTCCCAGCCGTCAATTTCCTCGGCCATTACGGCGCTCGAACAGGATTTCGGAATTCAGCTTTTTATCCGCCACCATGCGCAGGGGCTTTCGCTCACAGCCGAAGGGCAGAGATTTTTGCGTGAGGCAAAGGCGTTGCTGTTGCAGGCCGAGGAAGTTCAGAACGCAGCCTCCATGATCTCCGCCAAAGTGGGTGGCCCATTGGAGGTTGGTTGCCTTTCCACTTTGTTTCCATTGGCAATTCCTGAATTGCTTTCGGTGTTCAGAAAACGCCACGAGGCCGCGAGGGTGAACGCGGTGGCAGGTAATCAGACAGAGTTGTTCGAGACCCTTCGCCACGGTCGCATCGCTTTGTTGCTCACTTACGACATGAATATCCCCCCGGATTTTGATTTTACCCCTATGGCGCCGCTGCCGCCTTATGCTTTTGTTGGTGCGGATCACCCCTTCGCGCGCAGGCGGTCGGTGAGCTTGAAGGAGTTCGAAGGCGAGGATTTTCTGCTGCTGGATTTACCGATGAGCCGGGATTATTTCCTTTCCCTGTTCCGGGAGGCCGGTATCGCCCCGCATATTGTGGGGCGTTATGCGTATATTGACATCATCCGCAGCCTGGTTGCACGCGGCGAAGGCTATGGGCTGGCGAATGCACAGCCAAAAAACCTTACGACACTAGACGGGCACAAGCTCTCTTATCTGGCGCTGGAGGATAAGTTGCAGCCACTTGTTTATGGCATCGCCACACTGAAGGGGTTGCGTCGTACGCCGACATCTGAAGCCTTTATCGAGCTTTGCCGTGAATTGCTGTTCCAGAAACCCCTGCCGGGAACGCGTTAAACACTAGAGCACGATGACTTTAGGTTCGCTCATTTTGTGAGCGAGCCTAAAGTCTGAATCGCCCTCACCTTCATTATTTTTGAGGCGGATTCAGATTTTAGAGCGGATCACTGCGTGATTCGATCTAAAATCATCCGACTCTAAGCCCGGTAATCACGCGGTCCAGAAACATATCACATGCGTCCAGCTCGTCCTGGGTTACATACTCGTCCGGCTTGTGCGCCCGGTCGATACTGCCTGGCCCGCACACCACTACCGGCAGATGCAGCGTTTCCTTAAACAATCCGCCCTCCGTGCCAAAGCCGATCTTGCCCGGCTGTGTGCCGGAAATCTGTAGCATCTTTCGGACAAATGCGTCGTTCTGATCAGTTTCTAGCCCAGGGTATTCATTGGTGATTTCAATCGTTATGCGCCCTTTGCCGTGGTGCGAGGCAATTTCCGCCGCGCGGCCGCGGAGCCGCTCCACAAGAGCGCGCGGCTCGTCTCCCGCCACGTTGCGGATCTCGAATTGCATTTCGCAGAATTCCGGTACGATGTTCAGCGCCGCGCCACCCTTTATGATGCCCACCTGCACGCTTGTTGAGGGGAACGGATAGGCGTCATCATGCGCCCCGCTTTCAGCAAGCTCTGCTTGCAGCGCGTGCGTCGCGCACACCATTTCCGCTGCCAGTGAAATGGCATTGCACCCCAATGCCGGGTTGGCGGAATGGGCCGGCTGGCCAAAGCAGCGCACACAGCCTGAAAGCTTGCCTTTATGCCCGAGTGCGATTTTTTGTTCGGTCGGCTCGCCGATCACGCAGCCCTCCGCCTGAAAATTTTCCTTCGCCAGGCGAGCCAGCAAATCTCGTACGCCGATGCAACCAATTTCCTCGTCATATGAAAACGCAAGATGCAGCGGGCGGGCAAGCTTAGTTTTATCCGTCCTGGCCGCTGCACTTAACGCGGCGGCCAGAAAGCCCTTCATGTCGCTGCTGCCGCGGCCGTACAGCCTTCGGTCCTTAGCTGTGAGAATAAAGGGGTCTGTGTTCCAGGCTTGCCCCGCCACAGGCACCACATCGCTATGGCCGGAAAGTACAATGCCAGCCCCTGTCTCTGGTCCAAAACTTGCCAGCATGTTGAGTTTCCCCGGCTTGGCGCCTGCCATGATATGAATCCGGCCGCCTGAAGCGGTTATCCGCGCAGCACACCAGCGCATTAGCGCTTCATTACCGTCGGCACTGACAGTGGGGAAGGAGATGAGTGTCGCCAGGGTTTCAGCTGTGCTTATCATTGTCTGAATCGTAGCGCGACGCGGCATTTGGTGGAAGCGCGAATTTTGCCGCTAAAGCGGGCGAGATAAGCAGAAGATTGCCCAAGAAATGCCCTGGTGAACAAAAAAAGGATTGCCGTTGCTTCGGTAAATTCAATGCCGATTAAAGATAGATTAGTGTAAACTGCCTGTAACATAAAATCATGGAGTGCACCGAATTGGCAGGGGGGTCCCGCTACGACATCTTGTTCGATCATGTCCGTATCGGGCCAGTTGTGGCGAAAAACCGTTTTTTCCAAGTGCCGCACTGCAACGGTATGGGTTATCGTGACCCCTCTGCTTTAGCCACAATGCGCGCAGTCAAAGCGCAAGGCGGTTGGGGCGTGGTTTGCTCTGAGCAGGCGGAAATCCACCCAAGTGCCGAGATATGCCCCTTCATTGAGCTGCGCGTGTGGAGCGAGCAGGACGTGCCGATGCTGGCGCGCATCGCGGACTCCATTCATCAATATGATTCGCTGGCCGGCTTGCAACTTTGCCATAACGGCATGAATGCGCCGAACCTGTATTCGCGGGAAATTCCGATGGGGCCGTCGGATCTGCCGGTGTTCTCGGTGTTCAACGACCCTGTGCAGGCCCGCGCAATGGACAAGCAGGACATTCGCAACCTACGAAAATGGCACCGCGATGCAGCACTTCGCGCCAAACGCGCGGGGTATGATATCGTTTATGTCTACGCCGGAAAACTATTCGGTGGTCCGATGTTTTTTCTCTCTCGTAGGTTCAACCAGCGTACGGACGAATATGGAGGCAGTCTAGAGAACCGCGCCCGTTTGCTGAAAGAGCTGATCGAAGAGGTAAAGGACGCTGTGGGTGACTCCCTTGGTGTGGCCTGCCGGATTTCGATGGACGAGATGATCGGCGAGGAAGGTTTCCACGCGGCCGAGGCCCGGGATGTCATCGCGCATTTGGGCGAAGTGCCGGACCTTTGGGACCTCACTTTGTCATCCTGGGACAATGACAGCCAAACTTCACGTTTTGCTGACGAGGGCTACCAGGAACCGTATGTTCTCGGCGTGAAGCAGCTAACCACCAAGCCGGTTGTCGGCGTCGGGCGATTTACCTCGCCGGATACGATGGTGCGGATGGTCCGCCAGGGTATTCTCGACTGTATCGGCGCGGCGCGGCCCTCCATCGCGGACCCCTTTCTGCCGGAAAAAATCCGCCAAGGCCGCATTGAAGATATCCGCGAATGCATCGGCTGCAATATCTGCGTTTCTGGCGACCATACTTCTTCGATCATTCGTTGCACCCAGAACCCTTCCATGGGCGAGGAATGGCGGCGCGGCTGGCACCCTGAATATATCAGGCCGAAAGAGAGCGATGCCCGCGTGCTGGTGGTGGGCGGTGGCCCCGCCGGGCTGGAAGCGGCGATGATGCTGGGGCGGCGCGGCTATGAGGTGGCGCTGGCCGAGCGCGGGCGCGAGCTGGGCGGGCGTTTGATTGCTGAGCGTCGGCTACCCGGCCTTTCCGCCTGGGGCCGGGTGGCGGATTACCGCATCGGCCAGATCGCGCAGATGGCCAATGTCGAAACCTTCTTCGAGAGTGATCTCTCCGCCGAGGATATTTTTACTTTCGGATTCGAACATATCGTACTGACCACAGGCAGTAATTGGCGCCGGGACACGGTGGCGCGCAACAGCCTTAGCCCCGCGCCGCTCGATGGCGTCGAAATTTTCACCCCGGATGACCTGATGGCAGGCAAAAGGCCGAAGGTAAAGCAAGTGCTGCTTTACGATGATGACCATTACTATATGGGCGGTGTGCTGGCGGAGCTTCTGGCCGGGGAAGGCTTCGAGCTAACGCTTGTTACGCCCGCCTCTGGCGCATCCGCATGGACCTCCAACACCATGGAGCAGCATAAAATTCAGGCCAGGTTATTGGACCATGGCATTGCCATCCGCGCAAACAGGATTTTGGCAAAAGCGGAAGCGGGGCAGGCCGTGCTCGCCTGCACCTTCACCGGCCGAGAAGAAAATCTTGAGGCCGGTGCCGTGGTTCTCGTCACGGCCCGGCTGCCGCGCCTTGGCCTGGTGCAAGAGCTTCGTGCCCGCGAGGCGGATTGGGCGGATGCCGGCATAAGCAGCGTGACCGTAGCTGGTGATGCGCTTGCCCCCGGCACCATCGCCGCCGCCGTATGGAGCGGCAGGCGCTACGCTGAAGAGTTCGACACCGTGAAAGACCCCGACGCGCTACCCTTCCGCCGGGAAGTGGCGGAGCTGCTGCCTTTTGATCTCAGCGCCGTGATGGCGCCCAACCTCTAACATTAAGGACCATGCCCATGGCCACCGAATCTCCAGGAAGAGTCGAGCAGCACACCATTTATCAAATTCCGTTGGACCAGCGCCACGGCACCTGGAAAGATCTGTTTACCATCTGGTTCGGCTCGAACATCATGATGCTGACAATCGTCACCGGCGCGTTGGCGAGTTCGGTTTTCAAGCTGGATTTCATGAGCTCCTGCCTGTCCATCATCGTCGGCAACCTGGCGGGGGCTGTGTTCATGGCGCTGCATTCAGCACAGGGGCCACGGCTTGGTGTGCCGCAAATGGTGCAGACCCGGGGGCAGTTTGGCACCATTGGCGCGGTGCTGGTGGTGGCCATCGTTATCATTATGTATGTGGGGTTTCTGGCCTCCAACATCGTGCTTGGCGGGCAGTCTCTGCACACCATCGCGGGCGGCATCGATGAGCATCTGCTGATTGTGTTCATCGCGGTGGTCAGCGTCATCGCCACTATTTTCGGTCACGATCTCATTCACGCCTATGCGCG
>JAGWIE010000123.1 GCA_028866445.1 Rhodospirillales bacterium
TCGTTCATGGGTCAGCTCCTTTCAGTTGAAAGAAGCCAACATGCTCGGACCGTATCCGGCCGACCTCAACAAAACCTCAGGCTAGACGTTCAGGCAACGACCTAACCATCAGCACCAATCCCGCGCAGCGGGTTCGTTCAACGGCCCAAAACAGTCATCGCCAGTCGTACACCGCAATCATAATATTCCGAACTCAAACCAAAACCCTGTCAACCATTTTCCATCAAAAACCAGAATCCTTCACAATCAAAAACTAACGCGCTGTTATTAACGAATTTCCCCACAAATGTTCCACGTGGAACATTGCCAGAACACCCCCCACCCCTTAATTCAGCCCATCACCCCCGCATCAACCCCAGCATCCGCGCCGCCAAAGCCTGCGCCATTCGCCGCCGCCAGCTTCCACTACGCGGGTTGGCCAGCACCCTGTCCTCAAGCCCAAAACTGTTGACGATGGCGTTATAGCCCAGCCAGCGCAGCGGCTCCGGCTCCCAGCGCCGCAGCGCGTCCTTCATCTCCTTGTCCCGTATCACCCAGGGCTGGCGCGTCTCCACGCTCTCTTGCCCCAGAATCAAATCCGCCAGCGTCCGCCCGCCAAGGTTGGAAGCCCCCACACCCTCGCCACCATACCCGCCGGAAATTGCGATGCGGTTTTTCGAATCCAGCAGCATATGCGGATGAAACCGGCGAGACATGCCAAGATTCCCGCCCCAGCGATGCGTAATCCGCACCCCCTTCAATTGCGGAAAAATCTCCCCCAGCAAATACCGCCGCAAACCTTCTTCCGCTTCGGTCAGCGTAAAATCATTCCGCAATTTGCCGCCAAACCGGTAACCGCCCCGCGCCCCAAAGGCGAGCCGGTTATCCGCCGTGCGCTGCCCATAAGTCACCTGCCGGCTGAATTCGCTGAAACTCTGCCCGCGCGAAAGCCCAATGCCCGCCCAAACATCTTCCGGCAGAGGCTCGGTGGCAATCAGCATACTCTGCACCGGCAATTGGTAATCCCCCAAAGGTGGCAGGCTGCCGGCATAGCCTTCCACGGCGGGCACCACCCAATCAGCTTTCATCCGGCCCTCGGCGGTGCGAATTTCCCCTGGCTGCCACTGCGTCACCCGGCTCTGCTCGTAAATCTTCACCCCCAGCCGCTCCACCGCCTCGGCCAGGCCGCGCGCCAGCTTCGCGGGCTGAATGGTGGCGCAATGCGGGGTGTAAACTGCGCCCAACGCTCCCGGCATGCGCAGCTCCTGCGTCAACTCAGCAGCGCTCAGCCAGTGGGCATCCGCTTCACTCTGGCCCTCGGCATAAAGGTCCTTCAGCCAACCGCGCAGGCGGGTTTCCTGCTCGGGGTAGCGCGCCGCGCAATAAAGCGTCCCGCCTTTGCGGAAATCGCAGCCAATGCCTTCTTCCCGCACAACCCGGCCCACTTCATCCGGTATGCCATGCAGCAAATCCCAGCTTTCCCGCCGCCTGGGCTCCGGCAGATGGCCCACCACCCGTTCCTCACCCAGCACAGCCCCCATCACCCAGCCGCCATTGCGGCCAGAGGCGCCGAACCCGGCGGTCTCGGCCTCCACCACCACAATGTTCAGCCCCGGCGCGCGGGTTTTTAAATAATAGGCGGTCCACAGCCCGGTATAGCCCGCGCCGATAATGGCGATGTCGGCGCTAACATCACCCCCCAAAGCCGGGCGGGGCGTTATCTCGCCAACCCCGTCCATCCACAGGCTGATGCCGCGCCAGTTGCTCATTCCGCTGCCACGCGCCGCAAATCAGCGGCAATGCCCGCTATATCCGGTTTCACCGTATCCAGCCCGGCGATGATAAATTCCGGCGCGCCCCGGGCATTAAACACATAAACCGCGGCTGAATGAGTCACGCTGTATACCGGCGTTTTCACCACTGAGAACACCACCCGGTAGCGCCGCGCCAGTGTGTAGAGCTCATCCGCCGTGCCGCGCAGCCCCACCACATTGCTGCCGAACAAGCCGGTGTATTGCGTCAAAACTTGGGGCGTGTCGCGGTCCGGGTCCACGGTCACGAACAACACTTTCACCTTGTCCGCCGCCTTGCCCATGGCTTCCTGCACGCGTTGCATGTTGTAGAGCGTGGTGGGGCATACATCCGGGCAATTGGTGTAGCCGAAATAAAGCAGCACCACCGCGCCTTTGAAATCCGCCTCTGTAACCTGCTTGCCGGTCTGCACATCATTCATGGTAAAGGAAAGCGGCGGCACCAGCCCGCTAATGTTCACGTCCTGCTTGGAAAGATCATGATGGCACGCGGCCAAGGCGAGGGGGCTTGCGAGTAAAAGGCGGCGTTTCATGGGCGGAGCCTCGCGCAACCAGGGCAAGCTGGCAAGGCACTACTCCTCGGCTTCTTCCGCCAGCCCCAGCAGCGCCTGCGCGGCATTGGCCTCCACCACCTCCACGGTTTTCAGCACGCGGCCCATGGCGCGGGTGCGGGTGCGCACCCGCTCGATGTTATTGCTCATCGTGCTGGCATTCTGCGCCAGCTTCGCCAGCGCGTCGTCCATCTTCACCATCTCGGTCTTGGTGGCGCCCAGAATCTGCCCAATCTCACCCGCGCGTTTCTCCAAATCCAGCGTCACATGGCCAAGATGGATGGTTTGCAGCAAGGCGGGCAAAAGCGATGGCCCCAGCACAATCACCCGCTCCTTCGCCCGCACATCGTCAATCAGCCCCGGTATCCGCGCCACCTCAGCAAACAAGCCATCAGAGGGCAGATACAGCACGGCGAAATCCACCGTCTCCGGCGGGCAGATATATTTCTCGCGGATCTTCCGCGCCTCACCCCGCACCCGTATGGCCAGCCCGTCCCGCGCCGCGCGTTCGGCCTCGGCATCCGCCGCGTCAGCGGCCAGCAGCAGCCGGTCATAATCCTCGGTCGGGAATTTCGCGTCGATCGGCAGCCAAAGCACCTCGCGCGATGGCATGCGCAGCGCGAAATCCACCCGCTCGCGCGAGGTATCCTTCAGCGCGAAATTCGGCTGGTAAGCACCGGGGGGCAGAATCTGCTCCAGCAAGGCCGCCAATTGCGCCTCGCCCCAGCCGCCGCGGGTTTTCACGTTGGAGAACAGTCGCTTCAAATCCCCCACCTGCTTGGCCGCCGCCTGCACCTCGCCCATCGCCAATTGCACCTGGGCGAATTGCTCCAGCACCCTGGCGAAGGAGGCTGTCATCTGCTGCTCCACCGCCTCATGCAGCTTCTCGTTCACGCTGGTCTGAATGGTGGTCAGCCGTGCTTCCAGAAGCTGCGTGGTTTTTAGCGATTCCTCTGCCGCCTGGCGGCGCAAATTATCTATTGTTGCGGCGACGTTCTGGGTGGCAACGGAAATCTGCTCGAAGGATTTGGAAAGCGCATCGGTGGTGCCGGTCTGGATGGCGCTGGTCAGCCGCCCTTCCATGGCGCTGAGGGACTGGCGCAAAAACTCAGCCTCAGCCCGGTTGCCAGCGAACAGCTTGTCCAGCTCCAGTTTCAGCCGCAGCGGCGCTGCCTGCGCGGCGCGCCAGGCGAGCAAAGCAAAACCAGAAGCGGCAATGGCGGCAACAAGGGCGAGGGCAGGGAGCATATTCATGAAGCCAGGGTAGCGCCTCGTGCCGAGTCGCGGGCAAAGCGGATTTAGGTTATAACGCATTTGAACCCAGGAGACCGTCATGAACAGTGCCGTCACCCTTATCTCCGCCGTCATCGTGCTGCTTGGCGTTGCCATTGGCTATGTGCTCAATTCGCCGGTTATCGGTGTCGTCATCGTGCTGGTGGGCGTCATCCTAGCCCTCACTTTGCGCACCGCGGCGGAGTGGGAGCGCGCGGTGGTGCTGCGGCTGGGGCGCTTTGCGGGCGTGCGCGGGCCTGGCCTATATTTCCTCATCCCGGCCATCGAGATCGTCTACGCCACGGTGGATACCCGCCGGCAGAGCACCCGCATCTCTGCTGAGGATACCCTCACCGCCGATGCGGTTTCCGTCACCATGGATTCCATTCTGTTCTGGCGCGTGACGGATGTGAAGCGCGCCGCCACCGAGCTGACGGATTACCAGAACATGATCGCTCAGGTGGCGCAAACCTCATTACGGGAGGTGATTTCAGCGACCACGATGACGGATATACTCTCCAACCGCGAGGCGATGGATGAAAGGCTGCAAGCCCTCATTCGCCGCAAATCCGATGGCTGGGGCATTGGCGACATCACCGTGGAAATAAGGGATGTGAAAATCCCGCCCGAGCTGAACGATGCGATGAGCCGCAACGCCCAGGCGGAGAAGGAGAAACAGGCGCGCGTGACATTGGCGAGTGCGGAAATCGCCATCGCCCAGCAGATTGTCGACGCCGCGCAAATCTATCAGGAAAATCCAGTGGCCTTGCAAATCCGGCAGATGGGGCTGATCTACGACATGAACAAAGACCGTGGCGCCACCATCCTGGTGCCGACGACAATGACCGAGGCTTTGGGAACCGTTGTGGCGCTGAGCACGGCGCAACAACAGCAGCCCGCACCAAAACCCGCGCAGCCCAGGCCAGCCACACCGCCACCGGGCGGCAGCGTGCCGCAGGCCTAATTGTTGCGGTCAGCAGGGTTTTTTAGAGCCGGATGATTTTAGGGCGATAAAATCAAGTAATCGTCTTCACGCCACGCGCAATCGCCGCAACGCCAGTGCGGGAAACTTCCGCCAGCCCCAGCGGCCGCATCAATTCCAGAAACGCATCCAGCTTATCGGTGGCGCCGGTGAGTTCGAAGGTAAAACTTTCCGTTGTCGCGTCTATCACCCGGGCGCGGAACGCATCAGCCAGGCGCAGCGCCTCGGCGCGTTTCTCGCCCGTGCCCAGAACCTTGATCAGCGCCAGTTCGCGGGCCAGATGCGGGCCTTCGGAAAGGTCCAGCACCTTATAAACCGGCACCAGCCGGTCAAGCTGCGCTTTAATCTGCTCGATCACCATCGCCGTGCCGCTGGTTACCAGGGTGATGCGGCTTTTGGAGCCGTCGCGCTCCACCGGCGCCACGGTGAGGTTGTCGATGTTATAGCCCCGGCCTGAAAAAAGCCCGATGACGCGCGCCAGCACGCCGGATTCATTCTCC
>JAGWIE010000124.1 GCA_028866445.1 Rhodospirillales bacterium
GCACGGGCGGCGGTGATGCGGGTTTATGGGCCGGGATTTTTAAGCGTGAAGGGGGAGAGCCTGTATCCACGCAAGGATTTTTTCAACAGCGAGGATCATTTGGTGAAGCCATGCCAGTTTGCGCATTCAGTGGCGGTGGCGGAGAGGCTAGGGAAAATGCTGGGACGGAGTGTGGTTGCGCCGGGGGCAGAGATTGCACGGGTGGCAGGGGAGTGCCCTTGAGAGGTTCATGCTATGTTCCACGTGGAACATTTATGCAGTTGAATATTAATAACTTTACGTTAGTCATTGATGCTGCGAAGAATGTCGTTTTAGAGAATAATGGTTGACATGGGTTTGGTTTGAAGGAGGAATGTATTGATCTTGCCACGATTTTGACTGCCGGTCGCGGCAACAATGAAAAGCGCACTCCTCCACCGCCGTCGATACAACAGACTACCTTTGTTCAGGCTACAAAATACTTCTGATCCTACAAATATAGACGTAAATATCCGCTTGCGAGACCCAAATGAGCTATGAATTGATCTCAGAGGAAGAATACGCGAACTTGCCTGACGAGGACGACCGCTGCTTTGTTGAGTTCGAGCATATCGTCCGGCGCAACATGACGCGGATGATTGACGAAAATACCTCGCGTGAATTTGATCTGGCAGTTCGAGAACAATATATGGCCGCGGTAGCAGCTGTAGCGTGGGAGTGCCACATTTCGAATATCGAATACAATCCAGATAGCAACAATAATTTCAATGAAGCTTTTAGCCGATTTAGCTTGGCCGTGCAGGGAGAAGTCGCCAAAATCCGTATCCGATTGCGCGGCATACGCCATCCGTATTCTGTACTGCTGACCGGCAGCACACGCACGAAAATCGAACACTACATTGCCCGTATCCGTGACACGGTGGAGCGGTCAGACCTAGACCATGACCGTAAAAAACGTCTCTGGCAACGGCTCGATCAATTAATGGCCGAGCTCAAAAGTCCCCGCCTGAATTTTGCTAAAACAATGGGTATACTAGCAGCTGTCGTAGCCACAACAGGAAGTTTAGTCACAATCGCGGCAGAAGGCCAAAGCGCCGTCGCACACATTATGCAATTGATCGGCCATGACAAGGAAACAGAGGAAGCTGCAACAGAGCGCCTTGCGCCGCCACCAAAGGCCCTACCATCACCGCCTGCAACTGCAAAACCGGCACCGCAACAGCCAGAGCGCCCTACAGTGGCAGAATTAGATGACGAAATTCCCTTCTAAGATGTCGGGCAACCCATAATGCCCTTCTATCCTGCCGTCGGTCTAATGGCTGACTCCAGAGGTTAGAAGCACTCCCCCTAAACCACCTTCCCCTCGAACGGCGGCGAATAATCCCCCGCCTCAAATTCCAGCACCCATAAATCGGGATCGAAACGGATTTGTTTGGCGATGTACTCATCCGCCGTTTGCTCATCCACCGGTGCGGGGCCGGTGGTGCGCATCCAGGCTAGGTTGCCCTCCATGTCTCGAAACTGGCTGAGCACCATGCAGCCGGTACGGCCATATAGTTTCACCAGCACACCGCCAGCATCAGCATCGCCCTTGCGGACCACCACGCCGGGCTTGTTCTCCAACATGCCCATCCGCAATGCCGCGGAGACCCAAATTCCTGCCTTGATCCTGGCTTCGCTCATGGTAATGCACCTTATAGTGCTTCTGCGCTCCTGCATCAGCTTGTATCGCTGAGGTCGCAGGTCTTGATCTTTTTCTCAAGAGATTGGAGTCGTTTTCATGGTTCGCTCGCTCCACGTTGCTTTCTCCGCCGCCGCCGCGATCACCATTTTCATCCCCGCCGCCCGCGCGGATACCAAGATTACGTTCGGGCTGGATTGGGTGGCCGAGCCTGAATATGGGGGGTATTACGAGGCGATCGCCGAAGGGCTTTATAAAAAATCCGGGCTGGATGTGACGATCTACCAGGGTGGGCCGCAGGTAAACACCGCGCAATTGCTGGTGGCAGGCAAGCTGGATTTCGACATTACCTCCAACGCGTTCCTGGCGCTGAATTTCGCGCAAAATAACATCCCTTATGAGGTGGTGGCGGCAGGGTTCCAGAAAGACCCGGATTGTTTGATCGCGCATCCTGGCCAGGGGAATGATAGTTTTGAGGATTTGAAGGGCAAGCCGATTGCGGTTTCAACCGATACGCGGGCGAGCTGGTGGCTCTACCTTCAATCCAGATACGGATACGCGAACTCTCAGCTACGCTCCTACGGATTTTCACTGACACCGTTTTTGACCAACAAGCAGGATATTCAGGAGGCGTATGTAACCTCCGAGCCTTACCTCGTGCATCAGGCTACGGGCGAATGGCCGGTGGTGCTGGCCCTGCCGGATGCGGGGTTCGATGGCTATGCCAGCCTGATCGCGACATCTGACAAGATGGTGGAGCAGAACCCAGCGGAGGTGAGAGCCTTCATCAATGCGTCCGCCCAGGGCTGGTACGATTTTCTTTATAAAAACCCGCAACCCGCCTTCGCCGCCATTAAGGCTGACAACCCAGACATGACTGACGGGCTGCTGCAATTTGGCTATGAGCAGTTGAAGGCGCGCGGCATTGTGGATAGCGGTGATACCAAAACCCTGGGCATCTACGCGATGACCGATGCGCGCTGGGCGAGTTTCTTCAACCAGATGGTGGCCGCGGGGATGTATGACAAAGGGCTGGACTATAAGAGCGCCTATACGCTGGAATTTGTCGATCACGGCCGCCCGAAAGCGAATTGATGTTCACGCTGAGCGGGATCGGGAAACAGTTCGGCAACGGGACGAAGGCGCTGGAAGGGATAAACGCCGAGATTGCCCCGGGCAGTTTCGTGGCCCTGCTGGGGCCTTCAGGCTGCGGCAAATCCACGCTACTGCGGCTGCTTGCGGGGCTTGATACACCCAGTAGGGGTGAAATTTCCTGGGGCCATGCGGGCAGACCCGCAGCCGGGGAGATTGGCTATGTGTTCCAAGACCCGACGCTGCTGCCTTGGGCAGATGCAGCAGAGAATGTGTATCTACCGCTGCGGCTGCGCGGGGTGAGCCGCGCCGAGGGGATGCCGCGGGTGATGGCGGCGCTGGCGCAGGTGGGGCTGGATGGGTTTGAGCACGCCAAGCCCAAGGCGCTTTCAGGCGGGATGAGGATGCGCGTTTCCATCGCCCGCGCCCTGGTTTCCGAACCCGCGCTGCTGTTGATGGACGAGCCCTTCGGGGCGCTGGATGAATTCACCCGGCACAAATTGCAGGACGATCTGCTGGGCTTATGGCGGCGTACCGGAAAGACCGTGGTGTTCGTGACCCATTCCATCTACGAGGCGGCGTATCTCGCCAACCGGATCATGATCATGACGCCACGGCCGGGGCGGATTGCCACGATACTGACACCGGAGCTACCGGAGGGGGCGGGACGGCGGAACAGCGCGGCATATCATAGGCTCGTGGCGGAGATTACCGGCGATTTTCAGCGGATCATGCCCGCATGAGCAGGAATGTGGAACGGGTGGCGCCCTTCGCGTTCGGACTAATCGCGCTGGTGCTGTGGCAGGGCGCGGTGTGGGTGACGCATACGCCGAGCTATGTCGTGCCGGGGCCGGTGGATATCGCGCGGGCTTTTTGGGAGGCACAGGGGGCTTTGGGTGCCGGGTTGCTTTCCACCCTGGCGGTGACGGGGGCGGCGCTGTTGAGCTCAACCGTGCTTGGCGTGTTTCTGGCGGTGGCGATGGCGGCGAGCCCGCTGTTCCGCTCCGCGGTGCAGCCCTGGGCAGTGGTGGTGCAGGTGACGCCGGTGGTGGCGATTGCGCCGCTGATCATCATCTGGGTGGGGCAGCCCTTTCTGGCGCTGGTCGTGTGCGCGGTGGTGGTGTCGTTCTTCGCCATTCTCTCCAACACCGCCGCGGGGCTGGCGGCGACGCCGCCGGAGCTGATGGATTTGTTCCGGCTGAACGGGGCGACGCGCTGGCAAGTGCTGTTCCAGCTCTCTTTGCCCTACGCCCTGCCCTATTTCCTCACCGGCTTGCGGCTGGCGGGCACGCTGGCTCTGGTGGGGGCAGTGGTTGCAGAGTTCGTGGCAGGTTCCGGCGGGTTTGCCTCGGGGCTGGCGTGGGAGATTATCGAGGCCAGCTACCGGCTACAGATACCACGCATGTTTGCGGCATTGCTGCTGCTGGGGGCAGCAGGCGTTGGGATTTACGCGCTGCTGGGCACGCTGGAGCGTGTGGTGCTGGCATGGCGCAATGGGGCGTGAAACCCAGTTGAATTTTCCTGGCGGGAGACTAGGCTCCGCCCAGATTTGGAGAAACCGATGAGCACGACGACGGATAAGAAGCTGAGCAAGGGCCAGATGGCCTATGAGCAGGAGCGCGCCAAAAAGGCGGGCAAGAGCCTGGATGAATGGATGAAGGTTAAAGCCAGGATGGCGGCGGAAGAGGCCAAGAAGGCCGAGCCGAAGCCGCAGAAGAAGAAGGGCTTTATCTCCCGCCTGCTGGACAAGGCGCATAAGCCGATTTGATCTCGTGCAACAAAAAAGGCGAGCCGATTGGCCCGCCTTTTTTAATACCTGGAACGAAAGAGAGGATTATTCCTCGCCCTCATCCTCCGCCGCCACTTCCGGGCGCGGGCCGGAATCCTGGCCCTTGGCGGAAACGTCACGGTCGATCAACTCGATCACCGCCATATCCGCCGCATCACCATAGCGCATACCGGCCTTCAACACGCGGGTGTAGCCACCGGAACGGGTTTTGTAGCGGGTCGCCAAAGCATCGAACAGCTTGGCGACGATCGTCTCGTCACGCAGTTGGTCATAAGCCTGGCGGCGCGCATGAAGCCCACCGCGCTTGCCCAGGGTAATGAGCTTCTCGGCAACCGGGCGCAGTTCCTTGGCCTTCGGCAGGGTCGTGGTGATCTGCTCGTGCTTGATCAGCGCGACGGCCATGTTGCGGAACATCGCCTGGCGATGAGAGGAGGTTACGCCGAGTTTCCGGCCGGCAATTCCGTGACGCATGATGAGGTGTTCCTGGTTAGACGATAGTTAGAA
>JAGWIE010000125.1 GCA_028866445.1 Rhodospirillales bacterium
CTGTTGGCAGTGCAGGCGTTGGGCGTGGCGGTGACCATTCTTTATTGCGCGGCGGTGAGCTGCGGGCTGTTGAAGATAACGGACCTGCTTGTGGGGCTGCGCGTGACCAAGGAAGAAGAACGCGAGGGGCTGGATATCGTGCTGCACGGAGAACAGATTTTTTAAACCTTACAGGCTTTGGCAACAAAAAGCCCGGCAATTGCCGGGCTTTTTCCAAAACATCCAAACCTTACGGCTTCAGCGCATACACTGCGTAATTTCCGTCGTGCCACTTGTAAACGGCATAGGCAGCATTCACCACATCGCCCTTGGCGTCAAACGTAATTGGGCCCAGAACGCTGTTCCATGGCCCACCGGATTTCAGCTCAGCCGCAACCTTGGTGGGGTCTGTGGTGCCAGCCTTGGTGGCGGCTTCAGCCCAAACCTGCACAGTGGCGTAGGAGTACAGCACATAGCCGGTCGGGTCTTCCTTTGCGGCGGCCAATTCGGCAACCACCTTGGCCGCAGCAGGGTCTTTCTCAGCCGGCGGCGGGAAGGTCATCAACATGCCTTCAGCCGAGGAGCCCGCAACCTGCCAGAGGGCGGAGGTTACCGCGGCATCTTCAGAGAAATATTGCGGGGTGAAAGCCTGGGCAGCGCCCTCGCGCATAATCAGGCCCATATCGGAATAATAACCGCCCATATAAACCAGGGTAATGCCCTGCTCCTTCATGCGGGAGATCAGCGCGGAATAGTCTTTGTCCCCGGCGGTGTAGGAGGTGTTATAGGCGATGCTCACGCCCAGCTTTTTCAGGTTCATGCGCACCTGGTCGGCAATGCCCTTGCCGTAGGTGGAGTTATCATCCAGCACCGCAATTTTGGCGTTGGGGAAATGCTTGGCGATGTATTCCGCCGCCACCTTGCCCTGCTGGTCATCCCGCCCGCAGGTGCGGAAAGTGTAGGGGCTGCCGTTATCCGTATAAGCCGGGTTGGTGGAGGCCGGGGAGATTTGAATAATCCCGGCATCGGCATAGACTTTGCTGGCCGGAATGGAGGAGGCGGAGCAGAAATGCCCGTCCACCATCACCACACCATCAGAAACCAGCGTATTGGCGGCGGAAACGGCCTGTTTCGGGTCGCACGCATCATCCACGGCGATAGGCACGATCTGCTTGCCCAGCACACCGCCAGCCTTGTTCAGGTCGGCAACTGCAAGGTCAAAACCTGATTTCAACTGCACGCCAAACGCGGCGTTGGAGCCGGTGAGCGGTCCGGCGACGCCAATTTTAACCTGAGCATGTGCCAGGCCGGTGCTAAGCGCCAGCAAGGCGGCTGTACCATAAAGAATGTTGCGCAAGTGAAGCTCCTGTTGCTGTTGATGGGGAGTTTGGGAAAGAGTATGCGCCCAAATTTTATGCTTTATCAATGGCCGCCTTCCAGATAAGCGGCCTTAATTTCAGGCTTTGCGAGTAATTCAACGCCAGTTCCCTGCATGGTCACCACGCCATTGACCAGAACATAGGCGCGATCCGCCAGCCGCAATGCCTGGTTGGCATTTTGCTCTACCAGCAGCACGGTTAGCCCGGTTTCGCGGTTAAGGTCACGAATGGCACCGAAAATCTGTTTGATCACCAAGGGGGCGAGGCCGAGCGAGGGCTCATCCAGCAGCAGCAGCTTCGGCTTGCTCATCAAGGCGCGGGCAATGGCCAGCATCTGCTGCTCCCCGCCGGAAAGTGTTCCCGCCCGCTGGGCAAAACGCTCCTCCAGGCGCGGAAACAGCGTGAACATCTTTTTCAGATTGGCATCGTAATCCTCATAACCGATCACCTGCGCGCCCATCAGCAGGTTCTCCTCCACGCTCATGCGCGGAAAAATCCGCCGCCCCTCGGGTGATTGCGCGATGCCCTTGCGGGCGATCTGATAAGAGGGCAGGGCCGTGATATCCTCGCCATAATACAGCACGCGGCCCATTTTGGCTTTCGGCTGGCCAAATATCGTCATCATCAGCGTGGATTTGCCAGCGCCGTTGGCACCGATCAGCGTGACGATCTCGTTTTCCGGTACCTCAATGGAGACATCCCGCAACGCCTGGATGGGACCATAAAAACTGCTGACATTCTGCAATTCCAGCACGTTGCTCATGCCACGCTCTCCGCCACTGGCGCGTCAGGGTCGTCCTCATCGCCTTCGCCAAGATAAGCGGCGATCACGGCGGGGTCGGACCGGATTTCCAAAGGCGAGCCATCGGCGATTTTTTTGCCGTGGTCGAGAACCACGATGTGATCGGAAATTTTCATCACCACGCCCATGTCGTGCTCAATCAGCAGCAAAGAGCAACCGCCATCGCGTATTTTCAGCAATAGCTCATTCAGCCCGGCGGATTCGCGCGGGTTTAAGCCGGCGGCGGGTTCGTCAAGGCAGAGCAGAGCGGGTTCGGTACACATGGCCCGCGCGATTTCCAGCCGCCGTTGCGCGCCATAGGGCAGGGCACCCGCCGCGTGGTCTGCGCGGTCCAGTAAATCCGTCTGTTCCAGCCAGTGCTTGGCAAGGTCTAACGCCCGCCGTTCCGCCGCGCGGTAGCGGCCAATGCCCAACACGCCCAGCACACCAAAGCCGGTGGCCGCTTGCAACGCGTTATGCTGCGCCACCATCAGGTTTTCCAGCACGGTCATGCCGCCAAACAGCCTTATGTTCTGGAAAGTCCGCGCCACCTTGCCTTTGCGGGCGATAGCGTGCCCCGGCAGCTTTTCAAGCTGCACAATCTTCCCCACCTGCGGACAGACAACGATGCTGCCCACCGTGGGCTTATAAAAACCAGTAATGCAATTGAACAGCGTGGTTTTGCCCGCGCCATTGGGGCCGATAACGGCGGTGATATGCCCGCGCTCGGCGGAGAAAGAGACATTGTTCACGGCGGTAAGCCCGCCGAAACGCATGGTCAGGTCGGTTACGGCAAGAATGGTCATGGCTTAGCCCCTGCCTTCCGCACGTAACTCCGCACCTATAGCAACGGGTTTTTTACCCAGCAGAACAGTAGGGCGGCGGGTGGAAATAAAACCACGCGGGCGCACAATCATAATCAGCACAAGGGCGATGCCGAAAATCAACATGCGGTAGATCTGCAAGGATTGCAGCATCTGCGGCACGCCGATCATCACGCAGGCGGCCAGCACCACGCCAAGCTGGCTGCCCGCCCCACCCAGCACCACAATCGCCAGCACGGTCGCGGATTCAATAAAGGTGAAGCTGTCCGGGCTGATGAAGCCTTGGCGGGCGGAGAAGAAGCAGCCCGCGAACCCGCCAAAAAACGCGCCGATGGCAAAGGCGGTGAGCTTGGTGTTTCGCACATTGATGCCAAGCGACCGGCAGGCGATTTCATCTTCGCGCAGCGCCTCCCAGGCGCGGCCCAAAGGTTGTTTGCGCAGCCGCAGCGTTACCCAGTTGGTGAGCAGGGCCAGGCCGAGAATCACGTAATACAGAAACGCGTCGCGCTGCCAGGGGGCGGGGGTTATGCCGAAAAACCCGGCAAAGGTGCCCGGGCCGCCCGCCATGGAGAATCGGAGCCCGAACAATGTTGGCTCCGGCATTCCGAGCAGCCCGTTCGGGCCGCCGGTGAGCGAAACCCAGTTGGTGATGACGAGACGGATGATCTCCCCAAACGCCAGGGTAACAATCGCCAGATAATCCCCACGCAGCCGCAGCACCGGAAAGCCCAGACACATGCCCCAGAATGCCGCGAGAATCCCCGCAATCGGCAGACATTCCCAAAAACCCAGGCCAAAAGTGGTGGAGATGAGCGCGAAAGAATAAGCGCCGACGGCATAGAAAGCGACGTATCCAAGGTCCAGCAGCCCGGCCAGCCCCACCACTATGTTCAGGCCCCAGCCGAGCATCACATAGGTCATGATCAGCACGCCAAGGTCGATATAAGCGTTGGGCAGGCCGGGTAGCAGCGGCATCACCACGGCGAAAACCAGCAATGCCGGGGCTATGAATTTGCCAGTTTTCTGAACCTGCGCGCCAAGCCCTGTGGCGATTTTCGCAGGGCGGTGGCGGCCCCAGGTGAGGATCAGCAAGCGTGCCGCGAAAACCGCGATAACCGCAAGCGCCAAAGCTTCCGGCCTAGTGGCTATGCCCAGATTACCCGCATCGTTATCGCTCAGCCGCAACCCGATAAAGGGGCCGAAAATAAGCAGTGCAAAAAATGCGGCGGCCGCGGAGTCTTTTAAATCCTCCAGCAGGTTGCTCATACCTTTTCAACTTCGTGGCGGCCTAGCAATCCGCTTGGCATAAACATCAGCACAATGGCGAGGATGGAATACACCGCCACATCCTTATACGCGACGGTAGCATAGCCCGACCAGAACGCCTCGATAAGCCCGATCAGCAATCCCCCCAGTACCGCCCCCGGCAAGGAGCCGATGCCCCCCAGCACGGCGGCGGTGAAGGCTTTGATGCCAGCGTTAAAGCCTATGTAAAAATCGATCACCCCGTAATACAGCAGGAACATAACGCCCGCGAACGCCGCAAGTGCTGAGCCGATCATGAAGGTGACGGAGATGGTTCGGCTGGTGTCTATCCCCAGCAGGGCGGCCATTTTGGCATCCTGCTCCACGGCCCGCATGGCGCGGCCCAAGGGGGTTTTGGTAACAAGGTACGTAAACGCCGCCAGTAATGCCAATGTCACGGCGATAATGGCCATCTGCATCCAGGAAAGCTGCACCACGAAACCGTTTTCATCCATCAGGGTAATGCCGCCCGGAAGCAGGTTGGGAATCGCCCGCTCCAGCGCGCCCTGGCTCACCTGCACATAGTTTTCCAGCAGAATGGACATGCCAATGGCCGAGATCAGCGGTGCCAGGCGGAACGAGCCGCGCAGCGGCCGGTAAGCCACGCGCTCTATGGCGAAGCCATAAACAGCACAGATAAAGGCTGAGAACACGAAAGCCGCCAGCAGCGCCAAAGGCACGGAGGTGAGGCCGGTAAGCGCGGTGATGACGAAAATGCCGACAAAAGCGCCGATCATGAACACATCGCCATGGGCAAAATTGATCATGCCGAT
>JAGWIE010000126.1 GCA_028866445.1 Rhodospirillales bacterium
CATTGCAGGCAAGGCCAGGCGGCGGGCAGGCCTGTGAAAATGGGGTCAGGCGCGATCTCCACCCGGCTCATCCCCACTTCTGGGGCATTCATCAACCCAACCTCGCCGCCCAGCGCCTGCGCCAGAAGCTGGTGGCCAAGGCACATGCCAAGATAAGGCCGCCCGGCTTTCACCCATTGGGCAATCACCGCCATTTCATCCAGCAGCCAGGGGTGTTTGGCGGTCTGCCACACATCCATTGGCCCGCCCATCACCAGCAGCGCATCGAAATGGTCCAGCGGCGGAATCGCCTCGCCCTCATCCAGCTCCACGGCGTGCATGGTGCAGCCACGGGCTTTCATCACGTCGCGGAAGCTGCCGGGATGTTCCGATACGGCGTGTTGAAAGACGAGGATTTTCATGGGGCGATCTCCGCGATTGAGGCATTACCACTATTGCAGGGAAACTTTCTTTCGTGAAGCGCCTGCAGGCGGGACTCGGGCCCGCATGGTATGAAGGGCAATGCCCATACGCCGCCTTGCTGAAACCACCATCAACCGTATCGCCGCCGGGGAGGTGATTGAACGCCCGGCCGCGGCGGTGAAGGAGCTGGTGGAGAACGCGCTGGATGCCGGGGCAAAGCGGATCGAGGTGATTCTAGCGGGCGGCGGGGTCGAGCGGATCGAGATTATTGATGATGGCTGCGGCATACCGGAAGCCGAGCTGCCACTGGCGATTGAGCGCCATGCGACCTCCAAATTGCAAGACGACATGCTGGTGCAGATTTCCACGCTGGGCTTCCGGGGCGAAGCGCTGCCCTCGATAGGGGCTGCCGCCCGGCTAACACTGATCAGCCGCCCGGCGGACCAGGATTCCGCCTGGCGGATTGACGTGGCGGGCGGGGTGGTGACCGCAGCGCGGCCAGTGCCAGGGGTGAAGGGCACGCGCGCCATTGCCGAGGATTTGTTTTACGCTACCCCAGCCCGGCGGAAATTCCTGCGCTCCCCCCGCGCCGAGGCCGAAGCCGCGGAGCGCACCGTATGGCGCCTCGCTCTTGCCGCCCCTCATGTGGCCTTCCGCCTGGTTTCAGACGAGCGGGTGGTGTTTGACCTGCCCGCCCAGGAAGAAGCCGCCCGCATTGCCGCCTTGTTTGGCCGCGAAGCCGCCAACACCATGCTGCCATTAATGGCTGAGCGTGAGGATGTACGGCTCTCCGGCCTTATCGGCCCGGCCAGCCTCAACCGCGCCACCTCGCAATTGCAAAGCTTCGTGGTGAATGGCCGCCCGGTGCAGGATTCCATGCTGCGCCTTTCATTGCGGCTCGCCTACCGGGATGTGATTCCCGCCGGGCGCTTTCCCGTGGCGGCTTTGCGGTTGGAACTGCCAGATGACGCGCTGGACGTGAATGTGCACCCCGCCAAATCCGAATTGCGCTTTGCCGACCAGAACGGCATCCGCAGCCTGGTAATTGGGGCGATTGGAAGGGCGCTTTCCGTGCCTGTAAGTTTGGCAAGCGCGCCGGTAGCGGCCTTGCCAACCCGCCGCTTCTACCCGCTACCCGCCATGCCCAAAAGCACCGCGCGCGGCTTTGCCGAGGCTGAGCTGGCACTGGCGGCGCTGCCTGTGGCGCGGACAGTGTTTCAGGAACAAGATGAGCCAGAACCGGAGACAGACCACCCGCTCGGCGCGCCGCTGGCGCAGATATTGGACACTTACGTGCTGGCACAGGCGCCGGATGGCTCGCTTGTTATCATCGACCAGCACGCCGCCCATGAGCGGCTGACAGAGGAGCGCCTGCGCGCGCAATTCATGGAAGGGCGCATTGCCACCCAGCCCTTGCTGGTGCCGGTGGTGGTGGAGTTTCCGCCGATGGAAACCGCCCGGCTATTGGCGGAAGCTGAGATTTTAGCCAGGCTGGGACTGGAGATTGAAGCCTTCGGCCCCGGCGCCGTGCTGGTGCGCGCCCTGCCCGCCGCCTTGAAAGAACCTGATGCCGCCAGCCTGCTGCGCGACCTGGCGGAAGAATTCGCCGAATCCGGTGCGCCTTTGGCGTTGGAAGCAAAGCTGGATGCGGCCTTGGCGCGGCTGGCCTGCCACCGTTCCATCCGCGCCGGGCGGCGCTTGCAGCGCGAGGAGATGGACGCATTGCTGCGCGAGATGGAGGCGACACCGCGCGCGGCCACATGCTCCCACGGGCGGCCGACCTTCTTGAAGCTCACCCGCGCGGATTTAGAGAAAATGTTCGGCCGGCGTGCGTGAATTTCGATAAAGGGCTGCTTCACGGCTTTGAGTCCGCGCTTACGCGCACACTAAACCGATCAAGCTCTACCCGATTTTGAAAAACGCCGTTTCCGCCGGCATCTCCACGCCAGGCAGGTTTTTCGGATTCGCCTCCGGTTTGCCGATTTCGTAACGCACGGGAATCACGCCGGTCCAGACCGGAAAATCCGCGTCTTCGTCGTCATCGGGCTGGCCGCTGCGCAGCTTGGCGCTGGCCTCAGTGATCTTCATGGTCAGCACCGTCGTCGCCTTCAGCTCCTGCGGTTTCACCGGGCGCAACCTCTCCCACTGACCGGGAATGGTGCGGTTGACCATGTGGCGCAACTGCGTTTCTTTTTCCGCATCCACCAATTTTTCAGGCTTGCCGAAGATCATCACCGAACGATGATTGATGTTATAATTATAGGCCGAACGTGCCATCACCAGCCCATCATAGAGGCTGATAGTCACACAGACCTCCTGACATTCCGCATTTTCCAGCATTCGGCTGGCCGAGGAACCGTGCCAGAAAATCCTGTCGCCATCGCGCCATTGCAGAGTCGGCGTTACATAAGGCGAGCCGTTGAACACATAGCCCACATGGCAGAGCGGCATCGCGTCCAGAATTGCGTGAATGGTTGCTGCGTCATACTCGGCGATCTGATGGTAGCGCTTCACACGCGCGCGCTCACTGGGCGGGGTGGACATGGAGGCTCCTGAAAGTTTGGGCCTCCAGCAGACCAGCGCCACATCTTCCCGTCAAGAATTTTTGTTTATTATAGCTATTATTTTGCTGACTATGTTGGCCTACTGGAAACTGAAATTCTAAAACGGCTGAAGCCGGGGCAAATAAAAAGGCCGGAGCAATGCCCCGGCCTTTTTTTCTTCAGGCAGAAACTGCCAGATTAGAACAGCAGGCCAGCTTCCAGCGTGCCCACGAACTGGAACTTGTCGGTGCCGCTATGGCCGTAACCGTAGGAAACGCCGTCAGCCTTGTTACGAAGCAGGTACAGGCCGCCACCGTTCACGCGGGCGAACAGGTCCTTATACTGCCAGGTGGGGGAAACAGCGAAGCCAACAGCTTCGGATTTCGGACCAACGAACCAGCTGCTGTTGCCGGTGGAGTTCTCATACTCAACCCAACCGCCAAGGGAGTAAGGCGAGGTGCCGAAAGAATAGTCGCCAAACACGTCCGCGCCGAAATTGGCGGTGGATTTGTCGATACCAAGCTGATGATCAACCTTGGAATAAACATACTGAACTTCAGGGATAATGTTCAAATTGCCCTGGGTCCAGCTGTACCAGCCGCCGATCATCTGGGAGTTCATGTAGTACGGGCCGTACTGGCCAACGGTGGTGCCGGAGCCCCAGCCATAGGTGCGGGCGTTCAGGCCAATGCGACCGAGATTGCCAGCGTAGTACACATTCACGTTGTTGCTGGAATTGATCGTGTAGCTGACCAACGCCTGCAGGAAGTTGAACACATGCGTGTCCCAACCATCGCCGAATTCGACGGTCGCGGTAACTGGGCCAGCGGTGTAGCTGCCTTCAACGCCATCCGACTGGCTGTTCTGCACATAGAAGATATCGGTGGTGAGCTGCGACTCGTTGTTCCAGTCGATGGCGGACTCCCAACCTTCCAGCGAAGCCATACGGCCGGCGGAGATGGTGAAGGGCATATCCTTCGGCGCAATGGTCACGTAACCAGCATAAAGCGGGCCGGTGCTGAAATTGTTGATGGAGGTCTGGCCAGGACGGCCGGAGGCACCCACCGTGATCGCGCCGCCATTGGAGCCGACTTCAATGGTGAATTGCAGCTCACCGGTGGTCTTCTGCAACTCAACCAGGCCGTTCGCGACATTGGCACCGTGGTTCAGCGTGTCATTCGGCAGGTTGCTGACATAGTAGCCATAGCCGTCCACGCCGCCGCTGAGGCTCAGCTGGCCGAGGGGGCCGCCATCGATATTGATCGCGGTTGGGCCGTTCATGGCATGGGCCGAGTGGAGAGCCAGAAGAGAGGACGCGGCCACAAAGCCCAGTCCCATAAGTTGCCGACGCATCGTAATCATTATGCCTCCTAGTTGCGCATGTTTTGCGCGTGATGCCTAAACCCTAATCGAATGGCGCGGACAAACTTAAAAATTCGCCTTAACAAACGCCATCAGCAGTAACCGGACTGCAACCTACATGCCACTAATGCCGAATGCCAGACCAAACCTGGCTCGGTAGCATTTTGGAGGGCGAATGTGGCTTAAATGACACATTATGCTGCGTACCGCGTTGATTTTACAGTAACACCATAAAAATTCAGCGGTAAGGTCCGGTCTACCGGCCCTTCGCTGACGCAGCATAAAAAACCCCGCCTTGTGGACGGGGGGTTGAGACAATGCAAGCGTTTAAGCTGGATAATTTCGAAAGAGTCGCTTGAACCAGAGCGCCTAGTTTAATTCCGCCAACAGGCTTGGCCTGGTCACGCGCGCTTCGGCATTATCCGTAAGCTGGATCGGGTAATCGCCTGTGAAACAGGCATCACAGAAAGCAGGTTCGGTGGCGTCACGCCCGCCCTTACCCAAGGCTTTGTAAAGCCCATCGATTGAAATGAAGGCCAGCGAATCAACACCGATAAGTTTCGCCATTTCTTCTACAGAATTGCGGGCCGCCAGCAGCTTGGCGCGTTCTGGCGTATCGATTCCGTAAAAGCAGGAATGGGTGGTGGGCGGCCCGGCGATGCGCATATGCACCTCCTTCGCCCCGGCCTGGCGCACCATCTCCACAATCTTCTGGCTGGTGGTGCCACG
>JAGWIE010000127.1 GCA_028866445.1 Rhodospirillales bacterium
CCGGACCAAATTTTCGTAATGGGGCATTCCGCTGGCGCCTATAACGCGGCCATGCTGGCGCTGGACCCGGAATGGTTGGCACCTTTCGGTCTTTCCCCAAACCGCAATATCGCCGGGTTTATCGGTCTGGCCGGACCTTATGATTTCCTCCCACTTAAAGACCCGGTACTGAAAAAGATTTTCGGCCCGCGAGACCAGCTCGCGCGCACTCAGCCTATCAACTTTGTTACCGCTGGCGCGCCACCTGCCTTTCTCGCGGCCGGTACGGCCGACCTCACAGTCAACCCAGGCAACACCACCCGTTTGGCGGCGCGCCTGGTGCAGGCAGGAGACAGCGTGACCGTCAAGCTCTATCCCGGCATCAACCACACCAAACTCATCGGCGCCTTTTCGCCTCTGCTGCGCTGGATGGCACCGGTGTTCAAAGACAGCCTGGCCTTTATTCAACAAACCCCGCCAAAGCAGAGGAGTGGCCCATGAGCTTTGCCGCAACCATTACCAACGCCGCCGAGCGCCACAAAATTCCAGACAGCCTGTTACGTTTTGGCATAGGGCAATTCGTAGCCCGCACAGACCGGAGCCTAGCGCGCAACCCCGCCGAAACAAAAGCTTTCGCTCGGGATATGGCGGGCTTTCCCATCGCGGTGCACACACAGGATGCCAACCGCCAACATTACGAATTGCCGCCCGAATTCTTCGGCCTGGTTTTGGGGCCACGGCGCAAATACTCCTGCTGCCTTTACCCCACTGGCCGCGAAACCCTGGCGGAGGCAGAACTATGTGCGTTGGAGGAAACTGCTGTACATGCAGGGCTTGCCGACGGCCAGGATATTCTGGAGCTGGGCTGCGGCTGGGGCTCCTTAACGCTGTTCATGGCGAAGCGCTTTCCCACCGCGCGCATCACCGCTGTTTCCAACTCCACACCGCAGCGCTTGTACATTGAAAAGCAGGCGGTGGTGCTGGGCCTCAACAATTTGCGCGTCATCACCGCTGACATGAACGAGTTTCAGCCAAGCCAAAACTTTCACCGCGTTGTGTCGGTGGAAATGTTTGAGCATATGGCCAATTGGCGGGACCTGCTGGGGCGCGTGCGCTCCTGGCTGGCACCCAGCGGCAAGTTGTTCATTCACGTTTTCACCCATGCCGCCAGCCCCTATCGCTTCAATCATCTTGATGACGCGGACTGGATTGCCCAGCATTTCTTCACTGGCGGCATTATGCCGAGCCATGGCCTTGCTGGGGCATTCCCCGATCTCTTCACCATTGAGCAAGACTGGCGCTGGAACGGCACGCATTACGCCCGCACGGCTGAGGATTGGTTACGCAATTACGACTTCCATGCCGTGGAGATCCGAAAGTTGTTGAAGCAGGTTTACGGTGCCGAGGCGCAACTTTGGGAACGTCGCTGGCGGCTGTTTTTCCTGGCGACGGCCGGGCTGTTCGGCCATGGTGGCGGCGAACCATGGGGCGTGAGCCACTATTTGCTCGCCCCGGCCACATGATTATCTGCCTCTATGCCGGGCTGGCGGTAACGCTGGCCATGGCTCTGGCCTGGGTTGTGCAGCGCATAACCGGCAATGCGGGCTGGGTGGATGTTTTTTGGACCTTTTCTTCTGGCATCGCGCTCGCCTTGGTGGCGCTGGCGGCACCTGGGGCAGTTTGGCGGCATATTCTACTAGCGGCATTGCTGGTTGCGTGGGCGGTGCGTCTGGGCGGGCATGTGGCCTGGCGAGTGGCAAACAGCCCAGAAGACACTCGCTATGCCATGATGCGCGCCGCCGCTGGCCCCCGATTTCAGGCGCAGATGCTGGGCCTGGTGGCGGGTCAAGGACCGGTGACAGGGCTGCTGGCCATCTCGGTCTACCTCGCCGCCGCGCAGCCCGCCGCACATTTTCGGTTTGCGGATATGACCGGCGTGGCCTTGCTGCTTATTGCTTTTGCGGGGGAAGCCTTGGCAGACCAACAATTGCGCGCCTGGCGGGCGAAGCCAGAAAACCATGGCGGCATCTGCGAGGAGGGGCTCTGGGCACTCTGCCGCCACCCGAATTATCTGTTTGAGGCTATAGCCTGGTTGGCTTATCCGGTTATGGCGCTGGTGCCTGGGCAGCCTATCACCTGGCTCTCCGTCATCGCCCCTTCCCTGATGTTCCTGGTACTTCGCTATCTTACCGGCGTGCCGCCGCTGGAGGCGGCAATGCTGGCCCGCCGTGGCGAGGCTTTCAGGGCTTACCAAGCCCGCACCAATGCCATGTGGCCGCGGTGGCCAGGAAAATAGGAACCTTACCTTCAACCACTCGGACGACGCCATAGCTCAGTTTGCTTGGTATTAAAGCGCCGCCAATGCTCCAGTAGGTCAATTCAAGAAACTGTGGCAAACTGCCCAAGCGGCTCGCGAGGGCGTTCGCCGCATTGAATTGGAGGCGAGAGCGTGGTTGAGCATCTGGCGAGATTGACCACCGGGGTTCCCGGTCTGGACGCCATATTAGGCGGGGGATTTGTTGAGGGCGCTTCCTATATCGTTCAGGGCAGCCCAGGTGCCGGAAAAACCATATTAAGCAACCAGATCGCGTTTTCGCAGGCGGCGGGCGGCCACCCCGTTCTGTACGTGACCTTGCTGGCCGAAACCCATGACCGGCTTTTCCAGTCCCTTTCAACCTTGTCCTATTTCGACAATATGGCCCTGGGAGACAAGATAAAATACGTCAGCGTTTTTCAATGCCTGCGCGATGAGGGTCTTGATTCGGTTGTAAAACTTATCCGCGAGGAAACGCAGCGTCAAAGTGCCAAGCTTCTGGTGTTTGACGGTCTTTTGAACGCGCGCGACCGTGCGGAGACCGAGCTGGACGTTAAAACCTTCGTTGCCGCGATCCAGAGCCAGGCCGCCTTTGTGGGCTGCACGGTGCTGTTTTTAACCAGCACGCGTTTGCAGGAAAGCAACCCCGAGCACACCATGGTGGACGGAGTTCTGGATCTATCCGACGAGTTGATCGGCGAGCGCGCATTTCGTCGACTGCAAGTGCGTAAATCCCGTGGCAGCGCGGCGCTGGGTGGTTTCCATCAATTCGTGATTAACGATGACGGGGTTACGGTGTTTCCCCGGCTCGAAGCATTTTTACCCGCTCCGTCCATTCATAATCCCCCCAGCAGCGCGCGCATTCAAACCGGTGTCAGCGGGTTTGACCAGTTGACCGGCGGGGGCTTGCCGGAAGGCTCCGTGACCATTTTGATGGGGCCGCCAGGAAGCGGAAAAACCTCGCTGGGCCTTACTTTCTTCAGCCTGGCCTCAGCTTCTCAACCAGCCTTGTATTTCAGCTTTTTTGAAACGCCGGAAAGGCTGCTCATGCAGGCAGCAGCTTTCGGGCTAAAGATTAAACCGCTGATTTCATCAGGCGCGGCGGAAATTATTTGGAACCCGCTAACCGAGAATATCATGGACAAGCTGGCACACCAGCTTCTGGACGCGGTGAAGCTAAGTGGCGTCAGGCGCCTGGTTATCGATGGCATCAGCGGCTTTGAACGCGCAGCCGTCACACCAGGGCGCCTGGTCGAGTTTTTCGCATCGCTCACCAATGAACTGCGCGCCCTGAATGTAACCACGATCATGACCTGGGAGGTGCGGAACCTTTTTGGCAACGCAGGCACCAGCCCGTTACCGGATATCTCAGCACTTCTGGATAATCTTATTGTTATTCGAACAGAGAAAAAGGATTCAACCACAAAGCAATTGATCTCTGTTCTAAAATTAAGAAATAGCGCGTTCAGCCCATCTGATTTTGAGCTAAAGTTCTTGGCATCTGGTCTATCGATTGCTTCAGTCGACGAGTCCGGCACATCGCAAATCGAAGAGGGTTGATACGGCGGATGTGGCAAGCGAGGACAATGAGATGGCTCTGATTGTCGTCGTAGACGATGAGTTTCTGCTTGCGGATTACCTCGCAAGCCTTCTCATTGACGAAGGCCATGAGGTTGTGACCGCGGCGCATGGCCGGGCTGGGCTACAACTTATCCGAGAGCGCAAACCAGCACTTTTAATCACTGATTTCATGATGCCACTGATGACGGGGTTAGAGCTTGCGCAAGCCATTGCGGCCGACGCCGAGCTTGCGGATATTCCGATCATTCTGGTTACCGGTGGGCAGGGCCTTATCGCACGTGATCATGGCGACCTGTTCGACGAAATTTTCGATAAACCGTACGATCAAAGTTTAATGATCGAAGCGGTCAAACGCCTTACGGCAATACCGAGGAACGAGGGTTAGAGCCACGCCGCGTTTATACCATGCTGCGGTTTTCCTGAATTACGAACTCGAAATATCCGAGGGACAGCTAACGCGGCTTGTGTTACGCATAAAGAGCTGATCCGATACTAAAAAACAAAATCAAATCAGAGAGGTAATAATGGCCGACACTGAAACGGGCACGCCATTGCAAGCACGGCTTAAATCCAATTCTGTCGGGCTGGCCGGCGCGGTTATCATGTCCGCCGCCATCATGGGCCCCGCCGTCTCAACCTTCTTCAATCCGCAATTTTCTACGCCGTTTTCCGGACCGGCGACGCCTTTTGTTTATTTTGCCTGCCTTATCGCCATACTCATCACCGCCAGCGGTATAATGGAGATGGCGGCGGAAACACCAAGTGCCGGCTCCTTTTATACTTATGTGGCGCAGGGGCTGGGGCCTCATGCGGGGTTCGTAACCGGTGGGCTGATGTTTCTGGCCTATGCGCTGCTGCCGCCCATCGAAGTGGCGCTGATCGGCGCGTATTTGCAACAGACCATCCAGCAGGAATTTGGTGTCAATATTCCCTGGTGTCTCATCTCCATCATACCCTGGGGTTTCATGACCTTTCTGGCGCTGGAAGGCGTGCAAAGTTCTCTACGCACGGCAATGGTCTTGTTCACAATCGAGGTGGCCGTGGTGCTGACGATGGCAATTATCGTGGTGGCCATGGGCGGCGCGCATGGCCTCACCGTGCAGCCATTGTCACCAGCCTCCTCGCCCCACGGCGTGCA
>JAGWIE010000128.1 GCA_028866445.1 Rhodospirillales bacterium
CGATAAACTATCTTTCCGCAGCTCCGACATCGGGCCTGTTCTCCTTCGGCAATCCGGTTAAAAATTTCTTTTGAAGAAAAATTTTTAATTTAAAGAACAAACGGGATTCAAGCGGGAAAAAATGGAAATCGTGCCGTTCTAGCCGAAATTTGGCCAAAAACGGGCTAAAATTGGCTAAAATATGCCCATTTGAACGTTTTTTGATGAATCGCAGCAAGATTCAGCCCCTTGGCGCATGATAAGAATTTAAATGCCGACCAATGCGATCGCGTGATATAATTCTTTTTTCAGGCCGTGCATTTAAGTCTGCTTTGCTTGCGCGGCTCTGCCGGTTGATACATGGTAACGCCACTTCGGGGAAACGCGCGGGCGGATGGTAGGGCATGAGTGGCGAACATGATTTACTGACGATTACGACGCCGCTGCCGGAGACAAGCTTCGGCATTGCCTCCATTAATGGTTCGGAACGGTTGAGCCGACCGTTTCAATATAATATCCAGCTTCATTCCGGCAGCGCGCTGCTCGACCCGAATGATTTGCTTGACAAGCCGGTAACCGTGAAGATTGCCACGCCGCTGAGCGGCGGTGACCCTGCGCGCTATGTCAATGGTATTGTCTACGCCGTGCGGCAGCTTCCCTCGCAATCCACAGCACTTTGGCAATATGAAATAAGTGTGGTGCCCAAGCTGTGGTTCCTGGACCAGACCAAGGATTGCAGGTTTTACCAGAAGCAATCCGTGCTCGATATTGTAAAATACGTGTTGGGCAAGTTCAGCGTTACCCTAAGCGATAAAACCACCGGCTCATTTCCCGCGCGCGATTATGTGGTGCAGTTTAACGAATCATATCTGCACTTCATCCAGCGTTTGATGGAAGATGCAGGTATTTTCTATTTCTTTACCCATTCTGACGGCGCGCATACGATGGTGCTGGCCAATGCCAACACCGCCTTTGCGGATATCAGTGAACCGCAAGTTCATCTGGATGAGACGAATGGCGGATTTGGCGTACTGAATAGCTGGCACAGGATAGACCGCACGGCTATGGGCAGTGTGCGAACAGATGATTATAACCCCGAGACGGATCAGCTTCAGCCTGGTGCGGTGTCCGGAACGGAATCAACTGTTTTGCAAGCCTCCGCTGCCTCGCAGCGCACGCATTATGCCTGGCCTGCCACGCGCGGCGTAACGAGTGACGCTAACACGCTTGCGAAGAACCGGATGCTGGCCGCTGAGGCCGGGGCGCAGCTTTATACTGGTTCGGGCGAGATCGCTGATTTTGTCGCGGGTGGCAAATTCACCTTGGTGAACGATCCAGTCGCGGCCAATACGGAGTATGTTATCCAGTCGGTTTCTTACCATATCACCGGCAACCGTGCGGGCGGGGGTGCCGGCCACCGCGCTTCCATCGCCGCCAGCATCATCGCCTTCCCGTCGAAGACGACCTATCAGGAGGAAGCTGCTTTCCTGCCGCCGGTGATGGCGGGGATGTACAGCGCCATCGTCATCGGGCCACAGGGCGAAGAAATTTACACGGATGATCTGGGCCGCATCCAGGTGCAGTTTCCGTTTGACCACGAAGGCGATATCACCACGGATAAAACCCTCTGGGTGCGGGTGATGCAGGGGTGGTCCGGTAATAATTGGGGCACGCAATATATTCCGCGCATCGGCATGGAGGTTGTGGTGGCCTTCCTGGAAGGCGATGTGAACCGCCCCATGGTTGTGGGCTGTTTGTTCAACGGCAATAACAAACCGGTTTTTGCAGCCAGTGAGAAAAACAAAAGCGGCTTGCGCACGCGTTCCACTATGCAGGGCGGTACTGCCAATTTCAGCGAATTCTCAATCGATGACACCAAGGGCAGCGAGGCGGTTTTTCTACACGCGGAAAAAGACCTGAATGTTGAGGTTGAGAATAACCGCAGTGTCACTGTCACCCAGGACGAGACGGTAAAGATCGACGGCAAAAAAACCGATACGGTGAAGGGTAATTACGCGGTAACGGTATCGCAGGGGAATCTTTCCACCACCGTTTCGCAAGGCAATGAATCGCTGGATGTGAGCCAGGGCACCATTTCCCACAGTGCCGCGCAGTCTATCACGCTGAAAGTGGGGGGTAGCTCAATCAAGATCGACACCTCCTCCATTACCCTCACGGTTGGTGGCAGCACCGTTAAACTCACCGCTTCCGAGGTGGACGTGACCGGTATACAGGTCAATATTACTGGCCAAGCGCAAACGGCGGTGAAAGGTGCCATCGTTCAGGTTTCGGGCGATGGTATGCTGGAGCTTAAAGGCGCCATGACCATGATCAATTCTTAAGCCGGGGAGGGGGAAACAGAATGAGTGCCACAACTCAAAACAAATTATCCGTCACCGCCCTGGCTTTGGTGCTGAAGCGGGCTGCCCTGCCGGAGGCGGCGCTGGAATGCGCGGCGGGGCTGGCAAATGTGGGAGATGTGGTGGCCGCCTTGGCCCGGGCCGGGTTTGGCATTGAGGCGACGCGCGTGCTGGCCCATGCCCTGCCCAAGCGCGAGGCTGTGTGGTGGGCCTGCATGTGCGCTGGCCACACCGCGCCCCCGGCGCTGCCTGAGGCGGACCGCAAGGTGCGCGAGCTGGCCGAAAGCTGGGTGCGCCAGCAGAGCATGGAATTTGCCCGCGCCGCGATGGAAGAAGCCAAGCGCGCCGGGTTTCAAAGCCCTGAGGCATGGGCGGGCGTAGGCGCTTTCTGGAGCGGGGATTCGCTGGCCCCCGCGGAAGCCCCCATAGTGCCACCGCCGCCGCATCTTACCGGCCTGGCCGTTGCGGGTGCCGTGGCGCTGGCTTCTGTACGTACGGATGCCGCGCGCCAGCCGCAGCGTTTGGCGATGTTTCTGCAATCGGCACAGGATATCGCCGCTGGTGGCCCTGGCCGCTTGCCCGCGGAGGAAGCATGACCCTTACCCTCACCGTATTGCGCTGCCCGGATGCGGTGCCGCCCGAAACCAGGCAGATATCCGGCGGAGAATTTCGCATTGGGCGCGGGCCGGATAACGACTGGATTATGCAGGATTCGGAGCGCCAGCTTTCCAAGCGCCATTGCGTAATCGCCTTCCGCAATGGCGGCTGGGCCATCGCGGATATCAGCACCAACGGCACTTACCTCAACCGTGATGCCGAGCCGGTGGGCAATGGGCAGATCCGAGATTTGCGCGATGGCGACAGAATCCGGTTCGGGGCCTATGAGATTGAAGCACGGATTGTCGAAGCACCAGGGTTTGGAGCTTCCAGCTTCGGCAAAAGCAGCTCGCCTTTCGATGACCCGTTCGGCGGCGATGTGTTCGCGCCTGCGCCCACCCCCTCCGCCAGCAGCTTCACCAGCGCCGCCTTCGGAGCGGATGACCCGCTATTTGGCGGCCCCGCCCGCCCGGCTTCCGTCACTCTGCCGGGCCAGTTCGACCCGCTGGCCCGGGCGGAGGATGATTTCCTCGGCGAGCCGACGCAGCCGGACCATACGCCCTCCTTCAGCGATGCGTTCAACCCGCCCGCCTCGCGGCAGACCTTGCCGGAGGATGATGACTGGGACCTTTCGCCCATGCCGGGGCCAAAACCCGCGCCAGCAGCTGAGCCAGCTTCTTTCAACCGGCCGGCACCGCTGCCGCCGCGCCCGGTGCCGGAGGCCAACCCGTTTGCCGAGGCGGCTGATAGCCGCCGGCTCCCGCCAACGTCTCCGCCAGCACCACCGGTTGCCGCCCCCGTCCCGGTTCAGGCCGCGCCGCAGGTTTCGCCCGCTGGTGGCGATGCGCTGCTAGCCGCCTTCCTGAAAGGTGCCGGGCTGGAAGGCACTACCCCCGCGAACCCCGAGGCGCTGATGACGGCACTCGGCGGCACATTCCGCGCGGTGGTTTCCGGCATCCGCCAGGCGCTCATCGCGCGTGCCGCTATCAAGGGCGAATTCCGGATCGAGCAGACGATGATCCGTGCCCGGGGCAACAATCCGTTGAAATTTTCTGCCGACGACGATGACGCCCTGACCGCGCTGCTGGGCCTGGGTCGGCGGGTGGATATGGGCCCCGATGCGGCGGTGAGCGATGCGCTGCGCGACATGCGGCTGCATGAGCTGGCCACCATGGCAGCAATGCAGGATGCGGTGCGGGCGCTGTTGGCGCAGCTGGACCCGGCGAAGTTGCAAACCGATGGCGGCATGACGCTGCTGCCGGCGCAGAAAAAAGCCCGCGCCTTTGAGGCGTATGAGAAACTTCACGAAACCATCACTCGCGCCTTGGCGGATGATTTCGACAGCGTGTTCGGAAAATCTTTTGCCCGCGCCTATGAAACCGCGTTGCGCGAGATAAGTGCCAGGGAGTTGTAATGAATAGATACGCCATTCTTGCCGTTGGTTTGGCGCTGGTCGGCTGCGCGGCACCTCCCCCGCCGCCACCGCCCGTGCTTACGCTTAACATCGTTGGCGGGGCGGGGCAGAATCAAAATTCTTCCGGGCAGGCCACAGCGGTTGCCGTGCGGGTTTATCAGCTTGCCGCCACGGGCAAGTTCCAGTCAGCGGATGTATACACCCTCACCGGCAATGAAAGCGCCGCTCTGGGTACCGAGGAGCTTGGAAGTTCCGCGCAATATATCGTCTCGCCGGGGCAGAAACTTACCGAAACGATCAACCTAACACCCGGAGCGGCCAGCGCGGGCGTGGCGGTGCTGTTTCGTGATATAAACCATTCCACCTGGAAACTGACAGCACCTGTTGCCGCCCATGGCCCAACCGTGCTGACACTGCATATAAACGGACTGACAGCGACCCTTGGCGGTTGATGCGTAAGCCGCAATAATAGCCCGGCGCGTCCGGGGACGAAGCTTGGGAGAGTTGAACGAAATGCGAGCCTTGCCGTGAGCTGGACCAACCGCGTTATCTGGCAGGAGGGCATGTTCCTCCGCTCCCAGCATTTTCAACAGCAAGACCGCTGGCTTGAAGCCTATTTGCGCGGGCGCGTGGCGGCTTTGCGCACCCATGGCTGGGGCC